>DUHU01000133.1:10655-11537 GCA_013330765.1 Candidatus Poseidoniaceae archaeon
AAGTCCAAGGCATGGAAAACGAAGAGGGGACGAGGTTTGGACTGCAGTTCCATCCCGAAGTCAACGATTCTGAATTCGGGCGGGAGATGTTCGAGAACTTCATTCGCGTCTGCCACGATGCACGCAACGGGTCCTGATCACGTCTTGAGGTTGGCCTGCCGCGCCAACATGGCCACACGCATGCTGTGCTCGACCATGGACGCATTCGACCACGCCTGGGTGAGGTCGGCACCCACGGCATAGGCTCCATGCCCGCGAACCACGACGCAACGCATGCCGCCTTGCTGCAGGGCCTCAACGGATTGGCGGAGGAAGGCGTCCTGATCCTCCTCATCGGGTTCGACGATGATGATGCGTCCGATGTGTTTCTTCCCGATGGCATCGATGGGTTGCAGGACGATGAGGTCCTTTTCGCAAGACATGGCCGTCGTGTACGGCCCATGCGAATGAATGACTGCTGCAGGACCCCCGGTCGCCATGCTGACCGAGGCAAGCAGCACTTCGAGCAAACGCCAATCGTCACGGGCGCCGCGCGGGGCACCCATTCCAAGGCGCCCGGCCACGAGGGACCGCTCGTCAATCCTGGGCATCACGGTGAGCATCCGGGTGGACACGACCGCTCCTTGGACATCGGGGTGGAGCATGGCCATGCCGCCCATGGTCGCGCGACCGAGATCTTCGTGAACCAGCCAACGACCCATCCGTGCGAAGTCGGCCACGACGTGCTGCGGTACGACGATATCGTCAAGCACTGCAGGAGGCACTTGGGGCTCTTCCAACGCCTCGATGGTGGCTTGCGCCGTTGACAGCGCCCCCCTGAGGCGCCGTACTTCCGCGTCCACCGCCAAAGGAGTGGGCGCGGGGCGCTCTGCTTCAGAAGGC
>DUHU01000047.1:0-2669 GCA_013330765.1 Candidatus Poseidoniaceae archaeon
TGTTGTCCACCAAGATCCTCACGCTTGAGGAAGAACTCGTCATCATCCCCAACAACACCCTGATCAACACCACGATCACGAACATGGCCCGCGGTGGTGGCGACGGACTCCCCCGTCGCGTGGTGTTGAGCGTCGACATTGGCGTGGATTACGCTGAGAAATCCGCCCACGTCAAGCACACCCTCCTTCGCGTGGCACGGGACTCGGAGTACGTCTTGGACGACCCGGCCCCTCACGTTGAATTTTTGGAAATGGCCGACTACGCCAAGATCTACCGGTTGTACGTTTGGCTCGCTTCCTTCGCCGACAAGCGGATTGCCAACGACAACCTGCTCAGCATCATCGACGCGGAGTTCACGCAAGAGGGCATCGTGATCCCCTTCCCTGTGGCCGTCGAGTTGGACAAGGCGCCTGTGCCAAGCGAGGAGAAGCTCTCCCAGAAGCGTGCCCGTCAGCACGCGGCCCAAGCCCGCATGAAGGTCATCGACCGCCGCACGGAGCGCCAGCGCCTTGCCATTCGCGAGGACATCAACATCCTCACCGAGCGCCTCGAAGAGCGCATCGGCAGCAAGGAACGTCGTTCCATCGAAGAAGAGGTCGCCCGTCTCGAAGCGGTGTTGTCCAACCTCGACCTCGACTGAGGTCTGGCCATGGTCCGCACAGTGGTGCTCGGGCGATTCCAGCCCTTCCACCGTGGCCACGTTGGATTGGTCGAAGCCGCCTTGAAGCATGCAGGACAAGACGACGTGATGGTGGCCATTGGCTCGTCGACCGCCGAGACCTCCATGCGCAATCCGTGGTCTGCGGACGAACGGCAGGCCATGATTCAGGCCTGGGCGGCGTCAGCCTGTCGTCCTGAAGATCAAGCACGGCTGGCCTTCTGCCACGTCCCAGACATCAACGACCCTCCCGCATGGGTGCAACATGCAACCACATTCCACGGTAAGGGCACGCTTCTCACGTCCGATGAGAACACGGCCGTGCTCTACGAAGCGTCCGGCTGGGACGTGGTGCGTGCACCGCTTGAAGACCGGCGGGACAGGGAAGGATGGCGCGTGCGTGAAACGGCCCGGATGCTCTCGACCGTTGGCGACGATGACGCAGTGCGAACCGTTCTTGCCCCCAGCGTTCCCGAATCGGTCATCGGGTGGATGCTCGAACACGATGCGCTGTACCGTTTGTCCTTGCTTCAGCAAGGCGCCGTTGTCGGTTGAATCACGCCGCGACGACCACGCGACTGGCCTGCAACACGCGGTCATGGAGCATGAAGCCCGCCTCGAGTTCTTCGATGACCTGACCTGCAGGATAGTCATCGGAAGCGGGAACGGTGGTGATGGCTTCCATTTTCGACGGGTCAAAGGGCGCACCTTTGGCTTCGATGCGGACCACGCCCGCTGCCTTGAGTTCCGCAATCAAGCGGTCGTGGAGAAGACGGAGGGCTGCGGCAGCAGGTCCTTCGTCGTCCCCCGTGGTGGACAACCCACGTTCCACGTCGAGGAGCACGCTGACCATGCGTCGCGCGAGGTGTTGTGCACCGTAGCGCACGATTTCTGCTCGGTCTTGTGCGAAGCGCTTGCGAGCGTTCTGCAAGTCCGCTTCACGGTACGCGATTTCCTTCTCCGCGGTTTCGGCGCGCTCAAGGGCGGCCGTCAACGGGTCGACCGGTTCGGGTTCCACCTCGGGTTCTTCCACGATGACCTCGGTCACGTCCTCCTCAGGGAGGTCTTCCGACATGGTGGTGGCCTCCCTGCTCCCGTCTTTCAACCCGTCGTCAGTCCGAGGCAGGCAGCCCATGCTGCAGCAAGGTGGTCAGGTTCCACGGGCCGTGGCCCCAGGCCGTGGCCGTGAGGTGTTCCCTTCCCACGATACCCACGAGGTCTGCATCGCTTGTGAGGCGCCCAACGGCGTGGGACAGGCCGCCAGTCGCTCGGACGTGGGCTTCATGGGTCGGAAGGATCCGCGGGTCGCGGTGTTCATCCAGGGTTTCACCAAGGGCTTCCCTTCGGCCCATCCAATCGAGGACGACGGCCTCGACCAATTCGGTCTCGGTACGCTTCCCTGTTTCCTCCATGATTTGCGTCCAGGTGGATTCGGCGTAGAGGTCGTCCACGTGGGCCACCTCTCGTCCAAGAAGGACGTCAAAGTACAGGAAGGCGCGTCCTTCCCAGACCTCCCATGCTCCGGGACTGACCCATCGCATGAGGTGAAGGAGCCCTTCTTCGCCGTCTTCGCAGACCGCCAAGGCTTCGCTCAACGGAAGGTGACGCTGTGCGTCCGTCTTTGCTTCCGACCAGTCCAACCACTCGGCTTCGGCATCGATGTCGAAGGGGCGCACCAAGCGTGCGTCGTGGTCGGGCCGTGACGCTCTCAGTTGACCGGCCTCCATGGCCGCGTCGACCTCCTCCCACGTGCGTTCAAGCAGCGTGGCCAAGCGCGGGCGGTCCACGAGGAGGAGCACCAACTCGAGGCCCATGCCACGAGCGCGTGTCTCGCGTGTTTCAAGCCTCGCTCTTCGGCCAGAACCATGGGTGAGGTTGAAGCCTGACTCGCGGACCACGCACACGGGGACGACGCATGGCGACGATCCAAGAGCAGATTCAGGCGCTCTTGGACGAGATCCATAAGACCCAGAAAAACAAGGCCACCAACGCCCACATTGGGAAGTTGAA
>DUHU01000047.1:2973-3385 GCA_013330765.1 Candidatus Poseidoniaceae archaeon
CAACGCCCACATTGGGAAGTTGAAAGCCAAGATTGCTCAACTCAAACTCAAGCAAGAGAAGGCGGCCGCCTCCGCCCGGAGTTCTGGTCCCAGCAAGGGCTTCGAAGTTCGCAAGTCAGGCGACGCCACGGTGGCGCTGGTTGGCTTCCCATCGGTCGGGAAGTCCACCTTGATTTCCAAGGTCACGGACGCGCATTCCGAAACCGGGTCCTATGCTTTCACCACGTTGACGTGCATTCCCGGTGTGATGGAACACCGTGGCGCCAAGATTCAGATCCTCGACTTGCCGGGGCTCATCAAGGGCGCCTCGGAAGGCAAAGGCCGTGGGAAGGAAATCCTCGGCGTCATCCGTGCGGCTGACATGGTCTTGTTCGTGGTCGATCCCTTCCAAGACGGCCACTTCGACGTTCTG
>DUHU01000049.1 GCA_013330765.1 Candidatus Poseidoniaceae archaeon
GGTCCACCCTCAGGTCCTCCCAGCGGTCCACCCTCGGGCCCCCCCAGCGGCCCTCCGAGCGGCCCTCCGGGCGGTCCACCCTCGGATCCCCCGAGCGGCCCGCCGACCACGTGATGAACGAGAGGGAAGCACATGTCCGACACCTTCTCCATGGAGTTGTGTGGCTCCAAAGGCGCTTGGCAAATTGTCCCCGAGGATTGCGATGGCATCGTCCTTGAGACGGTCGGGGCCCGCATCGAAGCCGACGGATACACTGTCGGCCTGCGTACACGGTTGATGTGGACGTTCATCGGTGATTGCGACCTTTCCTTGTTCCCCAGTGGCAAATTGCTGGTCAAGACCCAAGATCAGGCCGTGGCCGCTGCCGTGGCAGACCGGCACCTCAACCATTGGATTCAGATGGACTGAGCAGCATGGACCTCGAGCGTGTCATTGCCCGCCTCCTCGCTGACGAGGCCGTGGTTTACCCGACGACCACGTTGCCAGGCTTGGGTGCGCGGCCCACGCCCGCGGGATTGGATGCCGTGTTTGCCCTCAAGGCCAGGGACGATCAGAAACCAGTCAGTTTGGCCGTGCGCAACCTGCATCAAGCGTCTTCGGTGGTCGATGTCCCCGAAATCGCCTACGAGCTTGTCGGAGCCTTTCCTCCAGGGAGTTTGTCCTTGATCCTCCCTGCGAAGCGCCCTCTGGATGCACGCCTTGGGGGTCAAGCCGTCGCCGTTCGTTGTGTTGCTCATCCAACGGCCTTGGCCCTTGTAGACGCAGTGGGGCCCATCACTGCGACCAGTGCAAACATCAGCGGCGAAGTACCGGCTCTGGAAACAACCGTGAACGCAGAACGTTTGGGCCTTCCACGCGAGGCTGCAGCGCCCGGGGTGTGCCCTGGCGGGCTTGGGAGCACCTTCCTTCTTCTCGACGGTGACGGCGAAGCCGTGGAGGTAAGCGTTATCAGGGCGGGCGTGATACCTCCGATGGACGTGGAGGCATGGGTGACTTCGAGGAGGGCATGAAGTACTGGCGTGATGCCGGTCATGTGGCTCGTAGAACCCTTGAAGCCATGAAAGATGAACTCCAACCGGGAAAGACCTGGCACGAGATCATCGAAGCAGCAGAGCGCTTCATTCACCGGCATGGAGGGAAGCCTGCCTTCCCCGGCACCATTGCGGTAAACAACATCGCTGCACATTTCACCACCGAACACACCGTGACCCCCCCAGAAGAATACGAGGGCGACATGGTTCTCAAGAAAGGAGACTTGGTCAAAATCGATTACGGCGTCCACATCAAGGGCCACATCGGTGACAATGCCCTGACCTTTGAGGTGGGGAACACCAACAACCACACCGAGCAGATCAAGGCCGCCCGAGAAGCCAGGGACGCGGCCATCGAAATGATGCACCCCGGTACGCCATGGCACAAAGTCGGCGAAGCGGCGGCGCAACCCTCCCTCGATGCTGGTTTCCAGCCGATCCGCAACCTTTGCGGACACCAACTCAAGCCCTGGGTCCTCCACGCAGGAGTTTCGGTTCCGTCGTACCGTTGCGGCCCCGATCATCAGGGCTTCAAAGGCGTCGTTGAGGAAGGTGCAGTGTACGCCGTGGAGCCGTTCAACACCACCGGTGAACAGGGCTTGATCAAGAACATCGGTGCGCACAACTCGTCCAACATTTACCGCGTGACCGGCGCCACCACCTCGCGCAAAGCGAGGGCCAAGAAGCAATTGAAACCGCTCGGCGCCCAGATGGCTCGCAACCTTGAGGAACGTTACGAGACCCTGCCTTTCGCAGAACGCTGGGCGTACCCCATGTTGGAGAAACCCTTCCCCGATGCCGACGAAGCAAGCCGCCAGTCCAAGTGGAACGCGCTGGTGAAGAAACTCGTCAGCATCCGCTTCCTCGAGACCTATCACGTCCTTGCATGCGCGGACGACGGATTTGTCGGACAATTCGAGCACACCGTTGCAGTGACCTCCGGCGGTCCAGAAATCCTGACCGTCGAGTGAGGCTACAGCATTGGTCCAATCGGCCGGCCTCTCGCTCGTAACCCGCGGTACATTCCGACCACCTTGTGGCGCGCCCTTGTTCAAAATCGCAAGGATCCATTCCATCCGGCAAGGATTATGAAGGCAGGTCGCATACGGACAACTGAACAGGTGTGAAACGGCTTCGTTGAGTGCATCCCATCCCCTCTGCGTCTGCTCTCGCCCTGTTCACCTCTCATTCACTCCGGCCGCGAGGCTGTTCACAAACGGATTGCACCACTCCGCGCGCGACAGGTGGAATCAGAAATAACACGGCACAACCTTGCAGTGCCCCGGTTTTCGGCCTTGGGTGCGAAGTTAATCGGCGATGAGTTCAAATAATACGGTTGCTTTGGGAGAAAAGCCCGCAATGGGCAGGAAGGACAGAAAATGAACAATGAAAACCGAAATGATGAGGCTGTGAGCCCCGTTATCGCTACCATCCTGATGGTCGCGATCACGGTCGTGCTCGCTGGTGTGCTGTACGTCTGGGCTAGCTCCCTGGCTGAAGGCAACACCGATGGCGACCTGACCCTGTACGTCTTCGACGCCGAAGACGCAGGTGGCGACGTCACCGACGGCACCGACGACAACCTGGTCCGCGTCACCATGACGCAGGGCTCGGCGGTCAACTGGGCCTCTGTGAGCGTGAAGATCAGCGTCAACAACGGCGCTCCGGTCACCTGTGACCGTGCCGCACCTGGCGAGACCGTCGACACCGACTGCGCTCTCGTTGAGTTCGGCGACGACTCGGACAGCGACTGGACCATCGGCGACGGCGTGACCATCGTCGAGAACGGCCAATCTATGTGCGGCGCCGGCGAGACCTGCAGCATCAAGGTGACCATCACCAACGTGCGCGAAGGCAACACCATGGACGAGTCCTCCACCGTCGCTCAGTGAGCGTTAGGTGAAGGATTCTCCTCGCACACACACCACGTCCAATGAAGGACGCGGCCGTCCCCCCGGGTGCTGCGGCATCCGGGGGGGCCTCCCCCTCAATCCTCACGCTGACGCGCCTCAGCGTTTGGCGTCCACAGATGCGCTGGACCGCCAAACCATTCTCGCCACCAGGCGGCCCACAATGGGATCATGCCACCGAGGACGGTCGAGACACCTCGAAACGGTTTGGGCAAGGCGCGTTCAAACGCGCCAAAGAAGAGCATCGTCATGGCCATCGCTTCCAGCACGGTCAATCCTGCTCCCAGTGCAGTTTCCCATGGCCACGTGCCTGAAGCAATGGCAAGCCCCCAACGAACTTCAGCCAGCTGCCACCCTGCAAGAAGCAAGAAGGGCGCTCGCAAATGCGCATGACGCTGGAAGCGCAGCGTTTGTGCGAATCCTTCTGGGGTCCGAACGTGGCGTTGCCGACGAAGAAGACGCACCAAACCACGTCCCCTTCGAACGCGTTGATCCCATCGCGTGCCCCACGTCGTGGGCACGTCATCGATGAAGGCAGCCGTTGGGTGTTGTGCGGTCCTGAATCCCTGAACAGCAATCATGGTGGCGATCTGTGCGTCGTCCGCATTTGACGTGGGATCCAAAGCGGCAGGGTCCACCAAGTCTGCTCGAAAGGCCATCAGGCTCCCCTCAAGGAAGGGGGTGGCGCCAAGGCTGCCTTCGGCTTCACGCAACCACGAGAAGAGGTTACGGTGGCTGGCTTCCAAGGCCGTTGTGCCGTGACGTTCAGGGCGCGCTCCTACGGCACCGAGTTCCTTCTCGGCCATGGCTCGGACAAGGGCTTCCAAGGCCCCGGGCGAGCAGCGGGCATCGGCGTCGACCATGACCACGATGGCCCCAGGCGTTTGTTCACGAATGTGGCCAAGGGCACGTTG
>DUHU01000056.1:0-6448 GCA_013330765.1 Candidatus Poseidoniaceae archaeon
GGTTTGGTCGATCCAGTCGTTGATGTCCATCAGGCCACCGACCAAAGCGCTGGACTCGACCTGCGCGGTCATGGCGTCGGCCGAAGCGTTCGTCGTTTCGAGGTCTGCCTCGATGAGGCGGTTGACGCTTTCCAAGTCCATGCGAGCAGGCTTGGGGGGAACGGGATTTCGGGGGCGGCTGTTTTCCTCGACGGTGATGCGGTCTGCCCCATCGAGGCGTGCCATGACGTTGATGATCAGTTCCGGTTGGAAGCTCGATTCGCAATCCCAACACATCAGGGCGTACTCGTCGGGGCGGTCCTCATCCCTCGATTGGCGAGGGTCCATTTCTTCGCCGCACATCGGGCATGCGTGCATCACCAAAGTGGGCACGTACTTGCGACGGTAATCCACGATGTCCTGTGGTGTACCGTCGAGTTCCAGCATTTCGTGGTCACGTGCAGCCTCAAGGCCTCGCGTTTCCAACTGATCGCGAATCTTGACCTTGAGATCGTCCTTTGTTTCGTCCTCGAGGTTGTCCTCAAGCTTGACGATGAGTTCGACGGTTTTTCCGAGACGGTTCATCACCAATTTTTGTGCGCGGAAGGATTCCACCTTGGCGATTTTGAGCCGTTCTTTTTGCTCGGCCAATTCGGCCAACACGTCCCGGCGTTCACGTTGGAAGCGGATCTCTTCGATCTTGCTTTCCTGCTTGCGTTCTGGGGCGAGGACCTTGGACAAGAAACGCTCCTTGCCGTGGGATTGAGGTCCGGCCTTGATGATCTCCAGGACACCGTCGGCGATGTCGGGTTTCAGCCCGTAGTTTTCGACCAGCATCGTTTGGTCGATCTTCTTCAAATCGCCAATCTTCAGGCCGGCATCGGCCAACTGCATGGATGTGGTCTCGTCGATGCCGCGTCGAAGCAGGGCAAGGTAGGTGTCCTTCTTTGCCATTCAAACCACTCCGCGCAGGCGATGCGTGAAGGCCCTCCCATGAAAAGGTGCCTTCTCAGACGCTCCTCGTTCATGAGGAGTCTTGAACCTCGGTCGCAGCAAGACGGCGGCAGAATTCACGCCACGCCTCGACCGTCAGGTCTTCTGGTCGGAGGTCGAGCACCGGATCTTCCTCCATTGACGCCATGGCGGCTTTCCAACGCGCGGCGTGCCAACCGGGCAGGCGAGACAGTCGGCGTGGCGCTCGCCGGAGCGAGGTTCTCAATTTCCGGCGGCGATGATGGAAGGCGGCGTGCACCGTTTGACGGACGAGCCGATGGTCCACTTCCGTCGGATGCTCAATGGGGCGGAGCACGCAGACGCGTGACATCACCGCGGGCGGCGGTCGGAAGGAACCTGGTGGGACGCGACGCTCCATGCTGCTGGACCAGCCGAGGGCCGTGCACACCCCGAGGCTTCCTCGGTCGGCCGGGGTGGCGACGGTCAACCGTTCTGCAAATTCCTCCTGAACGAGCACGACCACCACGTCAGGAGCGCCGTGACGATGACGATGTTGTTCCAATGCGCCGATGAGCGGGGATGAGATTTGGTACGGGATGTTCGAGATCATCGCGTCGATCTGCTCGGGCCACGAAGCGGTGAGTGCATCGCCTTCGTGAAGCATCAGGGAACCGGCCTCGATCTCTGCGGCGAAGACGGTCCTGAGATGCTCCACGGCCACGCCGTCGATTTCGATGGCATGCACCAAGGCGCCTGCGCGAAGGAGGTGTTCGGTGAGGGTCCCGGGGCCGGGACCCACCTCCAAGACCCTACGCCCGCTCAAATCTCCTGCCAAACCGACGATGGCCTCGAGATGTGCCTCTTCGATGAGGAAATGCTGACCCAGACTTCGGTCGTTTGGCTGTCGAGCCTGCAAGCGAGCGACAAGGTCAGCCGCACGTCTCATGCCTTCACCGGCAAGAGCATCTCCACGAGCCGTGGTTGGAGGTTGCGGTCCAGAAGTTCCTCGGCAAAGCGATCTGCGAGTGAAGTGGCACCGTCGATGCCGCACGCCTCGTCAAGCACCTCAAACGACGCAAAGCCACCGTGCGCACGGCGTGCTTCAGCCATCTCCTCGGCTTTTTTGGGGCCCACGCCGCTGAGCAACTGGAAGGCGTGTGTCTTCCGGTTGATCGGTCCAGCGACGTTGTAGAAGCCCTTGAGGAAGTGTCCTGCTTGAGCCTTGATGAATTCGCCCAAGGCCAGCGGCAGTTGTTCGCGCGCGGCGGGAGAAAGACGTTCCAACTTGGCGACGCCAAGCAGGCGTTCGACGACGGTGCGCTTGCCCTGCTCTTCGCCGATGTAGACGCGCTCTCCAACGGCTTGGAATTCAGCGCCTTCGACCGTCGACACGCGACCCAAGGTTCCGTCGTGTTCGGTCACGATGACAAGCACGCCTTCACCAAGGTCATGCTCGACCACGCGCGCCCACGTCGAGGCGCGCAATGGGTGGTCCTTGGGCAAGCCTTGCGGCGCACGGGGGCGCTGTTGCCGTCCACGACCGCCGCCGTCCTTCCGCGGCTGCCTCTGCGGGCGTGGGCTGCGTTGACGCGGTTCTGGCTTGGAGGCCGGTTGGGGTCGGCCGTAGGCCGGCGCCTTCCATGAGGTCGGAGAGGATGCCTCCTTCTCGCGACGGTTTGGGATGTTGACCCGACGGTCTCGGCCGGGAGAGGACATGCGTTCACCTCAACAAGGGCGGATTCACTCGAACCCGACGTGCTGGGCCACCAACTCGAGGACCTGCTGCACGTCACCGTCGGAGACGGAGATGCGGCGGCTTGCAGTGACGGCGCGAACGGCGTCTTCTGTTTCGGGGAGGAGTTCAGCGATCTTGGCCGCGAGGTCTTCGTGGCCTTGGAACACATCGATTTGGAGCACGGCTTCCAAGAGTTGTTGGTACACCTTTGCGTCGGTCTTGTACCCCATGCGCTGTTCGCTGGCAGCCCACTCAGCATGCTGGAGCGCAGCGGTCTGTTCGTAGGTGAGTTGCTTGCGGCGGCCTTCTGCATCGAGCAGCAGGTCGCGCACGGTGGCAAAGTCGGCATAGGTTTCCTTGTCGCTCATGGTTTCACCTCATTCAAGGGGGCGCAGGTGCTCTGGGCGAGCAATGACGGTCTTCTGCATGTTGCCGTCCTTGACAGCGACGATCCATGCAGCACCCTGGCGGCGCTGAATAAATCCGGTGCGGCCTTGGAACCGGCGGTGGGGCATGCCACGTTGTTCTCCACCGTCAAGGACGATGGCCACACGGTCGCCTTCGGCGTAGTCGTGCATGATGCGGGAGATGTTGATGCGGGATCGCTCGCTACGGCGGCGGCGAAGGATGCTGCGGGTACCGACACGTAGGCCATGTGAGCGCTTCATTTTCCTCAATCCTTGCCCGTGATGAAGAGCGTCGTCGCCTTCTGGGCATCTCGCCGACCATCGTGGGTCATTTAAGCGCAGCGGAGGAAGGAACCGGCTCAATCGGCGTGAATGTCCGCCACATCGAGCCACAACACATCGCATCGTGCGCGGATGAGGGCGGCCACGGAGGGCTGCGTCCGGCCACCGTCTCCGTGGACGGTCTCCTTGACGTAGGTCCCCGATTCGCAGCGCAGGGTGAACTCCACTTCCGTCACGCCATCGTCCGTCACTTCGACGACTGGATCGCTGGTTTCCAGCACCTTTCGCCGCCGGACGAGGTCAGCCCGACGGTGGGCAACACGTTCAGGCGTTCGTTGAGCCAACATGGCGCCTCGGAGGTTCTGAATGGCCTGCTCAATTTCTTCGGGTTCGGCCATCTGCATGGCTGCTGCTTCAGCTGGCGCCGCTTTGATCAGGCGTTCCACCAGGTCCGACTTTGTACCGGATGTAGGGAGGTCTTGGGCCTTGGCGAGTTCGACCAATTCTGCTTTTTTCATCGCCTGAAGCGTGGCCTCGTCGACGACAGGAACCTCGGGTTCTGGCTCTGGAAGCGGTTTTGTGGCGGGGGCGCCTCGGTCGCCACGTCGCTTTCGTCGCCCTTTCCGCTTTTTCCCACCGCGCTCTTGGACGTCCTCCTTGGTCAAGTCCATCGGCGCCATCAATTTGGCGTGCTCCTTTTCTGACATCGGTCGCAATTGGAATCGAATGGCATAGGACTTCTCGGCAGCGGTGTCCTTCACCCGCACCACCTCTTTGCGGCTGGACGGGCGAAGGGAGGTGACCTCCACGGCACCGCCTGCGTCGGCGTTGATGCGCTCCATCGCTGCTGCAGCGTCGATGCTGCGGCGCATCGGCGCCTTCAATTCCACCACAAAGGGGCGGCCGCGGCCGAGGCAACGGACGTCGATGTCCTCCCGGCCCATGCCGTGGAAGGCGTCGTCTTCAGCCCCCAAAAGTTCCCGCAGAGGATCTGCGACCAATTGTTGGACGCTGGTGGCGTATTGCAGACCGGTGCCTTGGCACCGGTCGCATCCTCGGCCTTTGCAGGCGCGGCATGGCCACCTGGTTTGGGGCACGCCTCGCTCGAGCTTGCGGTAGCGTCCGTAAAGGTACACGGAACGGACGTCCAAGTCCACCGTGAGGGTCGTGACGTCGATGATCGCAAGCACTTCAGGGTTCTCCGTGACGATTTTCACGTCGTCCATTCCGGTCTTGACCGCGTCTGCGACCAGCTTGACCAACGAGGACTTGAGCGGCTCGGACCCTCCGGCCCCATACCGCTTGCGCATCACGTCCTCCTCTTCCATCTGGTCTTTGGGGAAACGCGCACCGACCTGAAGTCGGCCGATTTCTCGTCCCTCAAGGGCCTCGCAAATCAATTCAGCCAACAGGTCAACTTCGTCGAACAGGTCCTCACAGAAAGGGCAGAGACCCACGCGTTCCTTGGCGTCGGCCAAGTGGGGATCCCGCTCGACCACCGCCGCACGGATTTCGATGCCGGATTCTGTCATGGATTGGTCGTACCGTTTCTTTCCACCCAGCCGTCCAAGGCAGGTGTCGCAGCACCCGATGCGCACCATGTGTTTGTGACCTGCGGGATTTGGTGCACGGGGCACTTCCTCGGTGTGGGTGCCCAATTGTTCGGGCTCCTCCCACATCTCGTCGTCGAGGTCGTCGCCCTCATCGAAATCGGCGTCTTCGTTCTTGGTTTCCGTTTCCGAAACCTCAACGTCATCCCACAGGGAATAATCCGTTTGGCCGAATCCGGCGGTGGCGTAGGCCGTCCAGTCGTCCTCGTCCTTGGGTTCTTCCGTCATCGTGGTCACCGCCTGACCGGGGGTCTCCCCCTGCGCCTGACGTCTTGGGGGTCGAGGCCTTCCTCTTCAATCGCTCGGCGCAGGTTCCACCTTTTCTGGCCCGTGGAGCAAGCCAAGCCCTGCGGTCGTCAGCACCAAGCTTGCGATGAGTGAAAGGGCGATCATCGTGGCAGAGAAGGTGCCGAAACTCGAAAACAAGCCCATGGGGGAAGTCGCAATGACGGCGAAGCCGGCAATGTCTGAGGCAGCAGAGCCAACCAAGGCGGCCCCGCATGCGCCACCCACGGCATGCAGGGCGGCGGCATGGGATGCGCCCTCCTTTCGAGACTCTCTGTACCGTTCTGTCACGTGGATGCAGTAATCGATGCCGACGCCGAGTGAAATGGTGGCGATGGTGACCGTGACGATGTTGAGGCTGGCCCCAGCCAGGTGCATCAAGCCGTACAACCACACCACGACGACCAAGATCGGCCCAAGCGACATCGCGGCCTGCGCGGGCGATCGCAGACCAATGGCCAGCGTCACAAAGACGAACAGCGTTCCCAGAAGAAGCGAGGACTGCATTTCGTCTTGCATCGCCGTGCTCGCAGAATAGCGAATGATGGGTCGGCCGGTGAGCATGACCCACGTCAAGGGATCTTCTTCGGTGGCCTCTCCTGGTGCATCGTAGGTCCCAGAGGACAGGTTGGTGAAGACCGAAAGGTCTCGCCAGATTTCCTCTAGTCCTTCCTTGAGGCTTGGGAAATGCTCGGGGCGGGTGATTCCGAAGCGGATGAGCATCACCTTGTATTCGGCCGGAGCCCCCGTTTCATCCATCCAAGGCGCGGTGGCGTTCAACGGCACTTCCGGGGTGATGTAGAGGGCCACGATGCTGGTGGGAATGGCGGGGATCGAGGACGTTCCTGGCACGCCGTTGAGCGACAGGAAGCCGTAGAAAAACGCGAGGCAGTCCCGGTCGTCCAAGTCCGGGAGTCGTGCGGCTCCCACCCGGTCGCAATCGATGCCGTAATCGTCGGCTTCGAGGTCCATGCCGGCCGCTTCGAACGGCGCGGGGTCTTCGAGCATGGAGAAGATGGCCAAATCGACCATTTCGTCGAGGGCAAGGATGTCGATGGAGCCGTCAGGCGTCCGGGTGACTTTGTCTGGAACGTCCTCCGGTGTGTCGTCCAAAGCCTGGCGGAAGGCTTCGATGCCGGCGAAAACCTTGGGGTCGAGCACGTCGCCTTCGAGCAACAACATGGCGGGTTCACCTT
>DUHU01000056.1:6829-12787 GCA_013330765.1 Candidatus Poseidoniaceae archaeon
CGTCAAGGAAATCTTCCACGGCAAAATCGCCCTCCAAGCGAGCCATGCCCACCGCGGCGGGAACGGTGAGCAGGAGGGCGAGCACCGCGATGACCAGCGCATGTTTCCATTTGCCGCTCTCCACCGGCACGACGGTGAGGCGTGGAACGCGGTCGGTTTTCTTCGGAGGCGCGGTGGAACGGCCACGACGTTCGAGCCATTGATCGACGCTCATCCTCAACAACGGAGCCCAGATTCCGGTCAGCAAGAAGGCCGCAAAGATGCCACACGCCGCTTCCACGCCGAACGAGCGTAGGGCAGCGATGTCGGAGAAGAGGTTCGCAGCAAAGGCGGCCGTGGTGGTCAGCGAGGTCAACAGGATGGCACGGCCGACGCGTCGTACGGTGATTTGTGTGGCTTCCTCAGGGCTGCGGCCAAGGCCTCGCTCTTCCTTGTAGCGATGCAGGGCATGCAAACTGTCGTCGATGCCCAAGGCCATCACGAGAATGGGGAGAAGGTTGGAGAATTGCGAACGGGCGATGAAGGAAAACCCAAGCCACTCGGTCACCGTGACGAGATGGCCGATGAGGCCCTGCATCCAAAGAAGCGCACCGCCGAGCGCCACCAGCACGATGGCCACGTCCGAAGGCCGACGCAAGGACACGAACAGCAGGACCGCGATGGCGAGGCCCATCAGGGCGATCAGCCCGGCGCTGGCCTGCAGTTCACGGTTGACTTCGACGTTGACGCCTTGGCCGACCTGCAAACTGATGCTGTGCTGGTCGTGTTGACGCAACATACCTTCGAGCTCCATGACGCTCCATTCGATGGAGCATGGGCCACGCCCTTCCTCCACCATGGTGGTGCACGTGGCTTCGTCGTAGGAGGGTGGGTGAAGCACAAGTTCGCCCTCGACCAAGCGGAAGCCGCCGACGACGAGGCCTTCGTCGGTCATCCGCAGCGAGGTCTCTTGGGCCGCGTCCTTCCACGACATCGTCCATCCGGCTTCGGTCATTTCACCGCGGTCGAGTTGGATGAGCAACCACGAGGCGCTGGCGGACCAGCGGCCCTGACCGACGAGGTCGCTTGACCAGGTCCCGTCGCCAAGCAGGGTGCCACCGATGGGACCTGAACTGACCGCGTTCATGTCAGCGCGAAATCCGCGGTCGAGGGAAAGCCAGCGCAGGAAGGTGTTGTCGCTGGCCTCCGCAAGCCGTTGGCTGGCCAGATCGATGTGGTCTTGCGTCAGGTTGGCGTCGTCGAACACCAAGCACTCCAACGCACCACAGTCGCTCCAATCTGTGGCTGGAGGAAGGTCGTTCCCGAACGTGTCCTTTGAAGGGCGTGTGAGGATTGATTCGTTGGCCATGAAGGCCCGGAAAATGTCGGGAAGCGTCATGACGCCGTCGGTTTGAGCCCCGGTGACGTCGTTGACCAAGGGCTTCAGCGTGGCGTTGATCGGATGGTTTCGGATGAGGTCGGCTTTGGCGTCAATCTCACGGAGGAGGGTCAGGTTCAGGATGCCTCCAGACGGCGCGTCAATGCCACCCCATGGTTCACCGCTTTCGACGATCTCGGTCACCGGAGGGAACGTCGTGCTGTCGGGTTGGCCGTCCGAGGTGCTGGAACGCGGTATGGCCTCCTCGAGGTCCACGTGGACTGGGTCCCGAACGGTGACCAAGAAGGCCAGGATGACCTCCGATGAGGCGAAGGTCTCGTCGATGGTGGTCTGGGCGTCCAATTCTGGCGACTCCATGTCGTAGGCCTCCATGTCGATGGGTTCCAGCGCACGCAGGGCGCCGGGAATCATCAGCAAGGTCAGGACGAACATCACGAGATGAAGGCGGTTGGCCTGACCCACGATTTGGGCTGGCAAACGGTGCAAACCTTCGCCATCCACAGCAAAGTTTCCGTCGTCCGACATATCAAGCCCTGTCTTTGGAGCGTGGCCTACATCACTGCCCAAAACTCTTCGAACGCTCGACCAAATCCATGTGACGCAAACGCTTCAACCCAACAAAGGTCATCGCTTGGGCCGCCAAGAACAAGGCCAAAGCGTAGCCGACCACGACGGAGAGGTCGAGGTCCAGTGCGAAGTAGAACGACCAATTCGAAAACGCGACCATCATGGCGTTGGCAGCAAGGACGGAGAACACGCTTCCAGAGATGGCCGCCAAGGCTCCGATGATGACGTGCTCTGCCGTCAAAATCGCTCCCATGCGGGGGGTTGAGGCGCCCAAAATCCGTAGTGTTGCGTACTCCGCATCGTGTTCTGTCAGGTTGATGATCAGGGTGTTGAGCAAAATGACACCCGCGATCAGCAGCCCGAAAGCGATGAACACGCTCAGGATTTGTGATTGCTGCTCCCACCCTTCTGCGAAGCCGTCACGAAGGGCTTGCTGGTCCAGCACCGCGGCACCCGCGATGCCGGACGGTGCTGCGAGGGTCGCATCGTTGGAGCGGAGCATGACCATGTTGAACAAACCAGGCATCCCAATGTCTTCTGCCACGTCCTCGTGATGGGTCCAAAGGCTGCGTTCAAATTCGTCCGCGATACCAACGATTTCCACTTCAAGCACGGTGACGCCGACGACCACTTCCACGCGGTCCCCCACTGACCACTCCAACAAGGCGGCAGCGCCCACGTCGACCAAAGCCTCGGGGACCTCGGCGCCAGCCACCGGCAAGCGCCCCTCCGTCAGGCGGGTCATGTGCATCGCGTCAGCCTCGTTCGTGGCGAACGCAGTCCGAGCATGGAGGGTCATGGTCCTGGTCTCACCGGTGGCGTTCACCTCCGGAACGGTGAGGGCTCGCTCGGTGTCCCAACCGGCCCCCTCGCTTTCCAGCCATGCATCCACGGGTTCGGCATCAAACGGGTTGTAAGCGACGGCGTACTGCCACGAGTCGGCTTCCTGCGCCTCAATGAAGGCGCCCTCCATCGACGTGACAAGCAAGGCGAAACCGCTGGAGAGGATCATGGCCATGCCAAGACCAAGCACGGTCACCGTCAATCGGAGCGGGTGGCGAAACATCGCCCGGGCTCCGAGGGCGAGGGAGGAAGGCAGGGATGAACTCAACCAGTGCACCAGCGCACCGGGGCGTTCTCCCGCGTCTTTCCGGTCAATTTCCAGCGGGGAAAGGCGCACGGCAGACCAGGCCGGCCAGAGCGTAAAGATCACCACGATGGCCATCACGCTGGTTACGGTGGTGGCCCATACGGCCGGATCGTGAATGACTTCGATGACCGGAACGCTGCCGACGATGGAGAAGTAGTACGGCGTGAAGGCTTCCGTCATTTGGGTGCCCAAGGCCACACCGACGATGCTCGCCAACAAACCCATCACCACCGGCGGCAGCAAGTAGGCAATCAGAAGCGTGCGGCTTGGTGTTCCGAGGGAACGAAGCACTGCAATTTCCCTGCGCTGACGTCGGACCAGACGCTCGAGTGAAACGGCAAGCACGAGGGCGGAAACGCTGACGAGCATGCCGAGCATGACCGGCTGCATGGTCCTGTTTCCTTCAAGGTCAATCCTGAGGAATTCCACGCCAAAGAGGGTTGTGCGGTCACCGACGCGCATGGTGGTGAGGCCTTCCGATTCGAGGGAACTGGCCAAAGCTTCGGCCAACCTTGCGAGGTCTTCCCCTTCGATTTCAGGCGTTTCAGGGATGTCGAATGCCGGTGTTCCTTCCACGTCCACCAACAAGCGGTTGCGCACATCGGGTGCTTCGCCAAGATGCTCCAGCAGCGCGGTCCGGTTCATGTAGGCGGCCACGAGGCTCCCGGGAACGGGGACCAACACGTCTGCTGAATGAACGTAGTAGGCATGGTCGGGTTGGCTGGCAAAGCCAACGACCTCGAAATCAACGGCGGTACCGTTGAGCACGAAGGTGACGGCGTCTCCAAGTGAGATTCCGGTTTCTTCCGCTACCACATGGTCCAACACGACCTCATCGGGAGCTTCTGCGTGCTGACCCCATCCCTCCGCCACATAGGGGCGGTTGATTCGACCAAGTCCCTCGTCCGTGACCTCCATGCCGTGCACCACGAGCGTTGCGGTGGTCAGCACACCGTCCTCGCATTCGGCGAGGGACGCACACCCTTTGGCCTCGGCGAGGAAAGAACGCTGCGCTTCGGAGTGGGTGTACTCTCCACGGATCACCATCCTTGACTCGCAATCGACAATGGACAGGCCCGCGGTGTCGGGCGTACCGGTGCAGGCGGCGTCAAGGGTCGCTGCGTCGTAGGTGAATCCGTCAGGACCGGTGGCAAACAGGTCTCCAAGGTTGGTTTCTCGGTAGTAGCCTTCGTACACTTCGTCGGCGTTCCGGATGTGCTCGGCGAACATCACGGACACCGAGCTGGCGAGGATGAGCAGCAGCAGGAAGACGCCGGTCACCACACGGTTCCGGACCCAATGACGGGCCAAGCGTCGGAGCTGCAGGCGCATGTCGATCACTCCTTGCGCTTGGGACGGGCAGCTTCGGCGATGTCTTTCGCCACGCCACCGAGGGCCTTGGCGGTCGCGAGGCTCCCATGGATGGCCGCTTCGACCGGACGGCGAACGGTGTCCACGACGTCTTCTGCCGTTTCCAAGGCGTCCTTCACGGCGGCTTTCCCTTTGCCCACAATCGTTCCTGCTGCTCCGAGTTCATCGCTTTGCAATCGGCCGGAGTCAAGTCGGAGCACGCGCGTGGCGTGCTTGGTCAGGCTTTCATCGTGGGTGACGATGACCGCCGTGACTCGCTCCTTGCGGCAAATGCTGAGAAGGACTTCCATGACCTGCTGCGTCGTTTCGCTGTCGAGGTTGCCAGTCGGTTCGTCGCCCAGCAGAAGTTGGGCTTTCTTGGCCAGGCTGCGGGCAATGGCGACGCGCTGTTGTTGTCCTCCGGACAGCTCGGAGGGGAATCGGTCATGGAGCCCCTCAAGGCCAACCCGCCCAATCATGTCCATGGCGTGCGCACGGTCTCGCGCACCGGCAATTTCCTGAGCGAGCATGACGTTCTCGAGCACCGTCAAGTCCCCAAGGAGGTTGTACTGCTGGAAGACGTAACCGATGTTGCGACGACGGAAGGACGCCTGGGCTTCGAGGGCCTTCGCGCGCCGCCTCGACGCCATCGTCCGAGCGGGCGCTCGGAGGGTGCCTTGCACGAGCCGAACCACGAGTTCAACCGGCCACACCAAGGGCTGGAGCAGCGGATGTGGAGCGGCGATTGAGAAACGCGTTTGCTCCACGAGGTCGGGAGCAGTCGGCACGTTTGCACCAAGGAAACGGTAGCTTCCTTCCGTAGGGCTGTCCATGGCCGAGAGCACGTTGAGCAACGTCGTTTTTCCCGAACCGGATGGCCCAAGCAGCATGACCACCACCTCGCCTTGCTTGAGGTCAAGGTCGATGCCGTCCAGTGCCGCCACGGTTTCCCCCGCGGAGGCATAGACGCGTCGAACGCCACGGAGTTCAATGAGCGGAGACGTGTTCATCTCGGTCATGGTTCCGCCACCTGCCTTCGGAGAATAAACCTCTGCTCTCTTGAACCTGGCAGCCGTTCGGCGTACCTTTCAAAGGCGCATCCTTGGAAGGCGAACGCGTGAACCCCTCCGACGGACCCGCTCCCTTCTGGGACGAAGCCGCTCCTTCGCCGTCGGAAACGGACCCTTCGTCCCCAGCACCGGTCTCCCTCGGTATTCTTGCCCCCGCCCCGCTCGCAGAGGTCCCTTCGGAAGGACCCCACAAAGAGGACATCGCCGGGTCCGTGGCCGGATTGGAACCGGAATCTGGGCTTGAATCGAAGGAAGAAGACAGAGGTACGCTGTTCGATCACATGGACTCGGAGAGGGGGGAGAATCAGGAGCCCTCGGCCCTGACCGGCATCCTCATTCTTGCTTTGTTTGGGTTGATTTGGATCGGTGCCACACAAACCGTAACCGTCCTGATGGTCGGAGACTTGGCGGTCCAGCATGAAACAAGAAACTGGGAGGAAACC
>DUHU01000159.1 GCA_013330765.1 Candidatus Poseidoniaceae archaeon
CGGTCGTTCGACCACTTCACCGGCCGCAATATGGCCGATGGTGAGGTCGTCAAGCTGTTGGATGCGACGTTCAGCCATCCACATCCCCCCTGAGGCGGTCATGAAGCGCGGCGAGGAACTCTGCGGCTTGGCGGGGGCTCATGTCGTCGAGATCGGATGTCGAAATGGCGTTGAGGACCTCCGCCTGTGTGTCGGTCATGATCGGCTGAGACGATGCAGCGGCGCTGTTTGCGGCGGCGAAATACCGCATGAGGCTTGCTTGCCCTTGGTCGCGGCGACCGGGTTGCCCGCCTCCGCCGGCCTTGGCCCCTTCCGCTTGCAGTTCGAGGAATTGCAACAAATCTCCCGCCCGTTCGATGACCGGTTGTGGCAAGCCTGCGAGAGCAGCGACGCGCACGCCGTAGGAATCGTCGCATGGCCCGTCTTCCACCGTATGCAGGAAACGAAGGGTCCCTTCCACTTCGGCGACGCCTACGGAGACGTTCACCACGCCTGGAACATCGCCCTCCAGGCCGATGAGTTGGTGGTAGTGGGTGGCAAAGAGGGTGCGGCATCCGAGACGGCGGGCGATGTCTTCGCTGACCGCCCATGCGATGGATAAACCGTCAAAGGTCGACGTGCCTCGACCGATTTCGTCGAGGAGTACCAAGGAGTTTGGCGTGGCTCTCCTGAGGATGTGCGCCACTTCGATCATTTCCATCATGAAGGTCGAACGCCCACGCAAGAGGTCGTCGCTCGCACCCACGCGGGTGAAGATACGATCGACCATGCCAACGCGAGCGCGGTCGCAAGGCGTGAAACTGCCGGCTTGGGCAAGAAGCGTCACCAAGGCCGCCGTTCGAAGGTAGGTGGACTTCCCGCCCATGTTTGGTCCAGTAATGAGCAACAACCTCCGCTTCTTGTCGAAGCGCAGGTCGTTTGGGACATACCCTGGATTCCGTTCCAGCACCGGGTGGCGGGCGCCCTCGATGACCAGGTCGCCACCAACCGTCACGGTCGGTCGCGTCCACCGACGTTCACGCGCCACGACCGCGAATCCATGCAGCACGTCGATGGAGGCGACGCGAGAGGCAAGATTGGACAGGGTTCTGGCATGCTCGGCCACCGCACGCCTCAACTCGACAAAGCGTTCGTATTCCAGGCTCCTGACGCGTGTGGTGGCGGTCAGCAACGCATCGTCGCGCTCGACTAATTCTTCCGTGACAAAGCGCATGCCATTGGTCATTTGTTGCTTTCGAGTGAAGTGATCTGGGACCTTCTCAAGGTGGGTTCTGGTGACTTCGATGAACCATCCAATCTGTCGATTCTGACGGACTTTGAGGCTTGGAATGGACAACGCTTCTCGGAGCTCCGCTTCGTAGGCCTGGAACCATGCCGTTCCTTCGTTGGTGATGGTCCTCAGGCGATCGACGTCCTCGTCCACGCCATCGCGAAGCAGACCGCCTTCGCGGAGCGTCATCGGGGGTGCATCGACCAGCGTTCTGCCGATGCGATCAGCAAGCCCGTTCAGCGTCGACAATCCATCTGCAAGATGCGACAAAAGGGGGTCGTCTGCATCGTTGCACGCCCGTTCAACCGCAGGAAGACGGTCCAGGGCCACCGCCGTCGCCACAAGATCGCGTGCATTCGCTCGTCCGTGGCCTGAGAGGGTGGCCAAACGTTCGAGGTCCCGCATTCCGGTCAAGGCCACGCGCAATGCCTCAAGGCGTCTGGAAGAACGGCTCAAGGCCGCTACGGCGTCATGCCGGGCTGAGATTGCCGACAAATCGTTCAGCGGCCTCAGCAGCCAAGACCTGAGCCGGCGGCGACCCATTGCGGTCCTGCATCGGCCGACCGCTGCGAGGAGCGACCCTTCGTGTTCCCCGGCCAGCGTGCTGATGACTTCCAAGTTGCGAAGCGTCGTACGGTCGAGCACCATGGCCCCTTGGTCTTCTGCGACATCAAGGTCCACCAAGGCCACGTTTGTGTGGAGCATGGTGGTCAAGTAATCCACGCCAAGGCCGGCTGCGTCCAAGGCCACGTCTGAAGCATCGAGGTCGAGATGGCCCAGATCAGCAACCCCCAAGGCCTTGATCAAACTCGTTTTGCCACGTTTTTGGGTGCATGCATGCTGGGAAATCACCGTCTTTGGAAGGTCGCCCACCAGGGCGCCGAAGTCGTTTGATTCTGCGAGCGTCTTGCGCACCACAAGTTCGCTTGGTGACCAGCGAAGCAACTCATCTTGGAGCCGCGGCCAGCGGTCCTGTCCATCGAACTGCATGCATTGACCCGAACTGGATGCGGCATCCAACACGGCGAGACCGATGACGTCCGAGCGTTCCACCACCGTGGCAAGGACCGTGGCTTGTTCGGTTCCCAACAGGCCTTCCTCGTACAGCGAGCCGGGCGTGTAGACCCGCGTCACCACGCGTTCGAGCAGTTTGGCGCCTTCACGGAGCTCTTCTTCCTGTTCTGCGACGGCGACTTTTCGCCCTGTCCGAAGCATGATGCGCAATTGCTCCTCCACTTGGTGCCAAGGAAAGCCTGCCATCGGAATCGGCGTTCCAGAGGCCTTGTCTCGGGCGGTCAAGGTGAGGCCCAAGACCTCGGCTCCGACCTCTGCGTCGTCGTGGAAGAGTTCGTAGAAGTCACCCATGCGAAAGAAGAGGACCGTGTCCGGGTGCGCCGCCTTCAATTCGGCGTGCTGGTCCATCATCGTGCGCTTCGCCATGGCCATGCCCCCGAGTCAGGCCTGTTCAGCACGGACGAGGGCACATGAAGGTGGCGAAGGGGTTTGGAACGCTCATGAAGCCGATTGGCGCCACCACGTGCCCGCGATACCGATGATGGACGCGGTTCCAACGACCAAGAAGAGGAAGTTCAGGAAACCGCGACCGCTGAGCGGAGATGCGTTCTGATCCACGTCAAGCAACAGCGCAGCATGGTCGCCGTCGCTGTCGGTGCCGAACAGAATCCAACTGTGGCCGTCGCTTTCCGACGAGGTGACGGACATGCCGAGGCGTGACGGCAGGCGTTCAGATTCCAACGTTCCATCGACCCAACGTGGCATCAAGGTGCTGTCCGCACCTCCAGCAAACCAAACGGTACCGTCGGTTGCAACCATGGCTGCCGAGGAACGCACGTCAAGGCCGGTCATCGATGCATCTGACTCGATGAGCATCGCGTTTTGTTCTGTGGCCACGAGGACGGAACCGTCCCCAAGCGAAGCGGTGCTGTGGACGCTGCCAAGCGGCCCATAGACGCTCTGAAGAACGGTCATGGTGCCGTCTTCGACAAGAATGACGGTGACCGATGATTGCCGTTCTGGCTGGGCGGGGTTTTGGCCCGGTGTGGTGGCCACGCGCCATCCGACGGCCGCCAAGTGATCCTCATCCAAGCGTTCCAAATGCGTCCATGTGACGCCTTCAGGCGCGTCGATGGCGGTGAAATTGGACCCAAGTCCGTCGTAGGCCACCGCGGAGGTGCTTTGCCCGTCTGCGACGAGCAACCAACCGAGGACCTGGTTCGAGTCTTCAGTCGAAACGAGGTCGATGGCATGCCCCTCGTCGATGCCTGACAGACTTTGGCTTTGGACCAGATCTCCTCCGTTGTCTTCGACCAAACCCAGCAGTAGGCCGTTACCGGCGTCCCACCACACGCCGTTTTCAGTGTCGAGAAGCCGTTCAGGAACGTTGGTCCGGGTGATGATCGTCACGCCCTCTTGGCCTTCGTCTTCTTGGTGGTAGAGGAGGGGCCCTTGGGAATCGACGACGATGCCCACGTGGGCAAGGTCCCACTCGCCGTCCACCATGGCGACGTCAAGGACGTCATGTCCTTGCCAACCCGCCGTCACTGGCGCGTTCCCGAGGGAAGAAATGGTGCCTGTGGCGCTGATGG
>DUHU01000062.1:0-7401 GCA_013330765.1 Candidatus Poseidoniaceae archaeon
CACTGACGGAGGTCTCCTCGTCATGACCCCGGACGTTGTTGAGCATCAGGACTTGGCCCGGCTTGAGCGCCTCAATGGCCGCCATGGCCTGTTCACCACAGACGTCGTCCACCCAATCGACACGTCGGCCGAGGAGTCGGCCAAGTTCTCGGGCATGGCCGAGGGTGTCGGTGAAGTCGGCTTTTCCAGGCCGAGATTGATGCGCCAACACGACCACTTTGGCTTGCCCTAAGCGATTCAACGTGGGGAGGATGGCCCGGATGCGCGTGTCATCGAGGAAGGCTTTGGTCGTCGGGTCAAGGGGGCTGTTCAGGTCCACCCGGAGCAGCACGGTGCGGCCGCCGACCTCGACGTCGTCGAGCGTGAGGACGCGCCCCATGGTTGCTCCAGACGCAGACGACGTTTGAGCATCTCGGAAGAGACGGTCACGACATGAATTCGTCGCCCACGCTGTTCGGTTGGTCCCCAGCAGGCGGCTTTTGCCAGAATGTCCCTTGATCTTCGAGTGCTTCCGTCGCCGGTTGGCTTTCAGTAGCGGGCGCTGGGACGGCCGTGGGTTCGACTGGAGCGGTGGGTTGTGGAGTGGGCTGTACGGGAGGCGATGCCGCGACCGGGGCTGACATGTTCATTCCAGCCGGCTGCATCTGTTGCACAGGTGCTTGCACCACGGTGGTTCCCTGTGGCACAACGGGTACAGCGTACGCGCCCATCACGGTCCCGGGAACCACAGCGGCCATGCCCTGCTGAACGGGTTGCGCAGGCAGAATGCCTGCCGCGTTGGGCATGCCCTGAACCGGTGTTTGCACCATGCCTTGGGCTCCATAGGTGCCAGGCGCGACCATCATGCCCGCCTGACCGTAGGTTTGTGGTGCGTAGGTCATCGTGGGGGCCGGATCATCAAGCACGGCCCAGAGCACCAAGCCCACGAGCAAGACCAGAATGCCAAGGCAGCAACCTGCAACTCCAAATCCAGCAGCAGCGATGCTGTCGCCGGTTGGATCTTTGATGATCGAGACGTCGACGTTGGCGCTGATGTCAAGCACCATTTCTCCGTCCTGGAAATCTTCGTCATCAATGGGGGCGATGTCCGCGATGTGAATCCAACCGTCAGGGGAGTAGTAGCCGCTCTCGCCACCGGAACAGAAGTCGTAGAAGTAGGGGTATGCCTCACCGTCGTGAAGCACGGAAAGGCTGATTCCGTCGCAGGAGTCACCCTCCGCAAAGACGCTCAAGTAATTCCATGGCGTCACCGACAATTCGCCGCTTTGGCCGCTGAAGACGATGTCTTGGGTCGGATCAACTTCGCTTTCGTCGGGGGCCATGGACCCTCCAATCACCATAAGCAGGATGCCCAGGGCCATGGAGGCCGCGCCGGCGATGAGGGTCCACTTGGCTGCACCGTGCATGGTAAGTGACCGGTCGGCCCCATCAAGACGCTATCGGCGAACGTGCTGGGCATCTTTGAAAGTCCGATGCCATCGGTCGTCACCCATGGAAGGGCCACCGCTGGACCCGGAGGACCTCCTCGGGCCTGAGGGCGAGGATTGGCGCGTTCCTGTGAACGAGCTCGCTGCTCGGCAGAACGAATTGGCTCGAAGGCTTCGAGATGCCGGACTTCCCGGCCTCCTCGTCCAGCATCCCATCGACCTGTACTACTACGCAGGCGGCCGCCAAAACGGGGCCCTTTTCATTCCCGCAGCGGGAGCGGGCGGTTCCGTGGAAGCGGGAGGCAACGGGCCGGTCGGGTACGTTCGCCGAAGCCTGCGCCGTGCGGTGCACGAGGCGGGTGGCGACGATGCACCGCACGAGATCACCGCCTTTCCAAGCCTGCGTCACCTGAGCGACGTGCTGCATGAGCGTGGCGTCACCGAAGCGCCGGCGCTGCAACGTGGTGAGGTGCCGGCTTCCTTCGCCGATCGATTCGCCAAGGCGCTCTCGGCGCTTGGTCCATCGGGTGACGGCACCGCGGTCGTACACGCGCAGCGGGAATCCAAGTCCGCGTGGGAAATCGCTTGCATGGAAGAAGCCGCAGGCGTGCAAATCCGCATGTTCGAAGCCGTGGAGGCGGTCGGCGGTGAAGGCGTGTCTGAACTTGATTTGGTGGCCGCTGCGGAAGCCGTGAGCCGTTCAGAAGGCTTCGCAGGACAAGTGGAAATGCGGCGCTATCCTTTGCAATGCGACCGCGCCGTGGTGGTCTCAGGTCGTTCGGGTGGGGTCTCTTCCTTCTTCGACTCCGCCGTGGGCGGCGTTGGACCGCATCCGCTCTCTGGAATGGGTGCGGGCTTCGCCAAAATCAAGCCACACGATCCGGTCTTGGTGGATTTGGTCCACCTTCACCGTGGTTACGTCGTGGACATGACGCGGATGTTTGTCGCCGGAAGCATGCCCAAGGTTTGGGAGGAGCGCCTCGAAGACATGGTCGCGGTCAAGGAGGTCGTGGTTGACGTGCTCGATCGAGGCGAGGACTGCAGCAGGGCCTGGGAGGAAGGCCTGGCCTTGGCGACCGAGTTGGGTCATGCCGATCACCTCATGGGCATGGCTCCAGACCAATCCCGCTTCCTTGGCCACTCGGTCGGACTTCAACTCGATGAAGCTCCGGTGGTGGCCAAAGGGTTCGACCGCCCGATGCCGCTTGGCGGCACCATGGCCATCGAACCCAAAGTCGTGCATCAGGAAGGATGCATTGGATCCGAGGACACGTGGACACGTGACGAGGATGGACTTCGACCCCTCACGGCCGGCGGCGCCTGGCCTTGGGTGACCACGTGGTGATGACCATGAATCCAACAACGGACCAAGACACGATCTGCACGAAACAAGAAGGCTGGACGCTGGAAGACGTGGGGAAAATCATCCCCGTTCGGGTCACGCCAAACGGCTCCTACCGAAACGAACCCGTGGTCCACGTGCATTGCCAGATGTGCACGGCCGAGTTTATCGGACCGGCACGCGAAGCCGGTGGTTTCCTTGGCGGACACGAGTGTTTGCATGCTTGGGAATTGGCTCAAATGATGGGCCGGTCTGACGGTTTGATTGAATGAGCACCAACGGTGCGTTCATGTTCCTCCGAGCATAGCGAGAAGCATGCCTGCCAAACCGTACTCCCCTTCGCACATCGCGGCGGTCGCCGGCGGGTACACCGAACTTCGCCTTTCAGGCGCGGTCAAGACCATGCTTGTTGACGCGCTCTGCGAGGAACTCGATCGACTTGTACCTCAAATGGAGGCGGCGACCCTGGCCGTTGATGAAGAACGGAAAACCCTCGACGATGCTGCCCGGACGCGGCTGAACTACAACCGCACCCGTGAGTTGATGATCGACCGATTGGAGTCCCTCGAATCGGTGGGCTCAGCGGCGGTGCAAGGGGCCATTGAGCACCTCGAAACGTACCTCGGCACCGTCTTGCAGCAAGCCGGTCAAGCGGCAGAGCGTGACCGTGTGGCCACCATCAAGGACAGGCACTTGACCCAAGCCCTGGGCCGCCTTGGCGGAGGCGAATCCGGAGAGGATGCTCCTCAAGCCGTCGTTGGTGCGGAAGCGGTCATCGCCGCGGAACCTGTGGTCGTGGGTTCAGGCGGTGGAATGCTCACCGAAGGGTCGTTGGTGTCCATCGCCAAGAGCCACGCGGGCATGCCCGTCACCCTTGAAGCCGCCCGAGAATTGCTGGATTTGTACTACATGTACGTCGATCAGGTCGAAGCGGAAATCATGGACGAAGCCCGGTTTGGCCGGGACCCGTCCCATCTTCTCGAACACATCAACCGCATGCGGACCCTGATGGGACTGGGCTGGATGCGCCGCATGCTCCGGGCGGCCGCAGATGAAGCCCGAGAGCGCGGTTATCGACGCATCGACATCGAACAGATCGTCAACATCGATCCCTTTGCTGAGGGGTGAACGCATGCTCGTGCCCGACGTGGGCGATCTTGAGGCGTCCTTGGACGCACCTCGGCTGGTGTTGCTCTTGGGCAAAAGCGGATGCATACAATGCACCGAATTGGCGGTTGCAGCTTCGGCATGGTCGGACGAAACCCGCCGTTGCGTGTTCCTCCATCTCGACGACGCTGCAGGACGTGAATTGACGGTCAAGCATCCCTTCCTTGCCCACGTCGACATGCTCCCCGCCGTGGTGCCCATGCTTCACGGCGCTCCACTTGACGTCCTCCACGGTCACGGGACGGACGTCCTCGACCGGGCTTGGGCTCAGATGGAGGCATGACATGTTGACCGCCGTGGTGCTTTCCGCCGTGCTTTCTGCCGTGGTGGCCATCGGTGTCACCTTGGTCATCGAACGGTGGGGGGGCCGCATCGGCGGTGTGGTGGGCACCATCCCGACCACCATTGTTCCTGCTGGAATTGGATTGGCCCTTGCGTCCGATGCAGAGGCCTTGGCAGCCAGCCTTGCCGTGGTGCCCTATGGCATGCTGATCAACGGATGCTTTCTCCTTGTTTACGTGCTCGTCCCACCTCGTTTGTCGCATCAAGGTGGCTCCGCCCTCGCCCTCACCACCACGTCCGCGCTGGTGGTGTGGGGGGCTTTTGGTGCGCTCATGCTCCTTGCGCTTGATCCGCTTTTGCTCCGTGTTGAGCCGATGCATGTTGCCCTGATTGGCACGGTCGCGCTTGGCGTCATGGGGCTCTTGGTCGCTCGAGGCCCCCGGCCTGCACCCACCGGTCATCGCAGTCCTGGAAGGATGGAAATCATGGCCCGAGGGTTCGCTGCGGCCACGGCCATTGGTCTTGCCGTGTACCTCTCTAGCCTCGGCATGCCGCTTTTGGCCGGGTTGTCGTCGGTCTTCCCGGCCATTTTTCTGACCACCATGGTGGGGTTGTGGTTGTCTCAAGGGCCGGACGTGCCTCTGGGTGCTGCCGGTCCGATGCTCCTTGGGTCCACCAGCGTGGCCGTTTACGCTTGTTTGGCGATGTGGTCGCTTCCGACCCTTGGCGTTTGGTGGGGCTCGGCGGTTGCTTGGACCCTGTCAGTCGTCCTGTGGACCCTACCTTGCTCATGGTGGGTCATGCGCTCGGATTCAACACCCGCTCCCACAGCGCAGGCTCAGGCACCCCTGTGACGCGGAGTTCCACCGCGTTGACGCCTCGGATGGACAGCAAGGCGTCTCGGAGTGCTTCGAGGTCATAGAGGCAACACGGGCAATGCGGGCGTGACGGACGAACGGTCAACCGACATTGACCTCCTTCACCGAGGTCGACTTGTTCCACTCGCTCCACGAACGGTGCTCCGCCATGCGGGTCTTGCCATGTGCGCAGGCGCTTGGCCAGTCGCTGCTGCAAGGCCCGCTGACGCCCGCTCATGCCTCAGGCTCCTCAAGTTCCGCTTCAGCGTCGTTCAACCTGAGTCGCTTCAGCTGCCCCTCTGCCTCGTCGAGATGGGACTGACACGCTTTCAGCAGAGCCGTCCCCTCTTCGAACATCTGGACGGTGGCCTCGAGATCGGTGCCTCCGCGTTCCAGTTCGGCGACGATGGCTTCCAAACGCTGCAAGGATTCGCTGTAACTCGGGTTCTCGCTCATGATTTCACGTCCTGTGCACGTCCTCAACGGCGGCCTCCACGGTGCCGTCGACGAGGTGGACCAAGAGGCCATCGCCCACGGCCACGTCCTTGACCGAGCCGATGACCCCGCCATCGGTTTGCTGCAACATACCGTATCCTCGCTCCAACACCTTGCGTGGGTCTGTGGTCCGGAGGGCCGCTTCCAGGCCCGCCAATCGGGTGCGTTGGGAACTGACGTTGTGTGCTGTGGCGCGTTGCAAGGCATGAGCATGCGCTGCAAGCCTCCGTGCAGCCACGTTCAGGTGGGCGTCGACCGTGGCATCAAGGCGTGATTGCAGGTCCGTGAGTTCAGTCCGAGCACGGGCCAAACCCGCGACCGGAGCGCCTGCCAAACGGTGGCGGAGAAGATGGTGCTGCTGGCGGATTTCGACGAAACGTCGAGCCGCAGCGGCTTCGAGGCGCATCACAAGGTCATCTTGTCTGCGGTCCAGATCCAAGCGGACAGGGACCACCCGTTCGGCCGCATCCGAAGGCGTGGAGGCGCGCACGTCTGCGACCAGGTCGCTGACCAAGACGTCGGATTCGTGTCCGACCGCTGAGACCACCGGCACTGGCATGCTGACCACAGCGCGGACCACCCGTTCCAGGTTGAAGGCCCACAGGTCCTCTGTTGACCCCCCACCGCGTCCAACGATGATCACGTCAACGGGGGGCACGCCCAACGCTTCTGCTCGCACCGGGTCGGCCAAGCGGGCGGCCACACGGAGTCCACGTGCAATCTCTTCAGGCGCTTTGTCGCCCTGAACCAGCACGCCGATCACGGTCCGTCGAAGTCCCGGCCAGCGGTCCTCGGTGAGGCGCAACACGTCTGCTTCGGCCGCAGAATCGGCACCGATAATCACGGCGACGTGGCGGGGAATCGAGGGCAGCGGCCGGCGTGGTCGGTCAAGCACGCCTTCTGCTTTGAGCGACGCGATGAGTTGCCTCCGCTCCGCTTCGAGTTCCCCGATTTTGTCCACAGCATGGATGGAGGTCACTTGGAGTTGGAGTTGACCGCGAGGTGGATAGAGGTCGACGCTTCCAACGACGACGACTTCAGCGCCTTCCTCAAAATCCCTCGAAGGGGCTCGGCTTGACCACATTACGGCATCGATGGACGCGTCCTCGTCGCGAAGGGTCAGGTAGACATGACCCGATCTGGCCCGCGTCCACCGGGCGACTTCCCCCCGAAGCATCTGATGTTGAAGGGTGGGCTCTTCGTTGAGCAGTCGCCTCAATCCCAGCACGAAGCGGCCCACGGGAAGGGCGCTACCGAGCACTTCTGGGGTGAGCATGATGGCACAGGTTCGTCGGGCGTTCATCAACGCATGGGGTCGTCGCCCCGCTCTTGTGGTCGGTGTTCCGCCGTCCTTTGGTGGCGTGCTTCGACTTCCTCCAGCTTGAGCCGAACCTTCCTCCGAAGGGCCCACACGATGAGTGCGACGATCAACACGTTGACGATGAGGAGGAGCGATTCTTCGATGCCCCACGCCATGTCTTCACCTCAAATCGGGGGACGAATCTCAATGTCCACGTCCCCGACCGGTCGCTGGATGCAGCCGAGGCGCGCTCCTTCGTCGACGAGGAAATCGTCCAAGCCGGGGGGGAGGACTTCAGGGACGTCCACACGCCCCTCAAGCAAGGTGACCATGCACGAACCGCAGGTTCCTGACGTGCAGTTTGTCGGCAAGGACAACCCCGCCTCAAGCGCATGTTCCACCAAGGTTTGGTCCTCTTTTGTTGGGGTTTGACCCAGCAGCGTGGCCCCGCGGAAAAAGCGGACCAAGAAACCCATGTGGGCACCTCAGCGGTCCTTGAACCGCGTCCAGCGGCCCGTTTGCTTGTTGAAG
>DUHU01000062.1:7702-7860 GCA_013330765.1 Candidatus Poseidoniaceae archaeon
CAGCGGCCCGTTTGCTTGTTGAAGTACAAGCCTGCCTTTTTCATCCACTTGTTGAATTTCGTCGCTCCTGCACCGGTCCTGAGGATGAAGTCCTCTCGGTCTTCTTGGGCCTGAATGTAGCCCTTGGCTGCGATGGTTTGGTCGATCCAGTCGTTGAT
>DUHU01000227.1:0-210 GCA_013330765.1 Candidatus Poseidoniaceae archaeon
CCTTGCCTGTTGGGGCGTGAACGCAGAAGGTCAACTCGGTCAGGGGAACATGACGAACACTGGCGATTGGTTGTACAGTCCCAATGCTGTTGATTTGGGAACAACCCGTAAGGTCGTTGATTTGGCCGTCGGCGTCGCACATACGTGCGTCATTCTTGACAATGGTTCTCTGATGTGCTGGGGCCGAAATGGATACGGCCAAGTTGGCAT
>DUHU01000227.1:537-1266 GCA_013330765.1 Candidatus Poseidoniaceae archaeon
GGAACGAGTTCCTCAACCACTTCTGTTTTGACGCCTTCATATGTTGATCTGGGTGCAGGAAGAACAGCCGTTGCCGTCGAAGCATCAAACTCCAACACGTGCGCAATTTTGGACAATGGATCTGTGTTGTGTTGGGGAAGAAACAACGTTGGACAACTCGGAAATGGTACCACAGAAGGCCCGGGAACTACGCCACAACACATGCATCTCCCTGCCGGTCGAACGGTCACCTCGCTAGGATTGCAGCACTTGTCGATCTGCCTTTCCTTCGATAACGGCTCGGTTGCGTGTGTTGGAGACGACGATTACGGGCAACTTGGAAACGGTGGGACAAACGTCGACACCAACACGTTGCACTACACATCTCCAATCGGTACAGATGCTGAACTTGTGTCTGGAGGGAAATTTTTCGCATGCACTCTGAATCGAAACGGCTCAGTCATCTGCTGGGGAGACAACAATTACGGTACGCACGGAATCGGCAGCGAAGTCGATTCGAATTCACCCGGCACCTCTGCCACCATTGATTCCAATCGCTTCTTCACGGGGCTTGCGGTTGGATATGGCCATGTCTGTGCGAACCTCGACAACGGCTCTGTTGCATGCTGGGGCCGCAACGCCAAAGGCGAACTCGGGCTTGGAAACCTCACAAAACAAACATCCCCAGTCATTTTGTCTTCCTTGGGTGCTTTGGCCACCACGGCCGTCCATGAGATGCTTGTCGATCCA
>DUHU01000227.1:1574-5438 GCA_013330765.1 Candidatus Poseidoniaceae archaeon
GTCCATGAGATGCTTGTCGATCCAGCGAACAAGGATTTCCGACCGAAGTGGGCTTCACCTCTTCAGATTCTGGGCGCTGGCGCCTACGATGCTGGTGACGCCGATCCTTGGAACGCTGGCGTGTCGTGGACCTACAGTCCAATGAGCAACCCGATTGCGGGGTGCATGGATGCCATCGCGATGAATTATGACAGCGACGCCGTCTTCTCAGACGGGTCGTGCATCTACACCACGTTGACCTCTTCGGCATCGTCCCTCTCGTTGTTCATGGGCAGGCCAATGTCGCATGCGCTTGATTACTCAACGGTCTTCCTTGCTGACGGGAAGCAGACGGCGGCTGATCCAACCGCAACACCGGTGGGACCAGGCACGCACATCGCGTTGGACTCCAACGGCGACGTCCACATCTGTTCCAAGCTTCCTGCTCCAAACCATGACCTGTATTACACCACCAATGCATCAGGGAGTTGGGAATCAGCGGCCATTGACTCAGGTGGCAACCTCGGTGGTGACTGTTTCATCATCCTCGACAGCGACGACGACATCCACATCACCTACCGGGACGATTCCAACACGAACCTGAAGTACGCCACGAAAGCGCTCTCAAGCAACATTGCGGCCAGCAATTGGGACGTTTCGACCGTGGACAGCAGCGGTGACAATGGAAACTTTGGTTCGATGGTCGTCGATGCGAACGACACCTTGCACGTCGCCTATTACTCCTCCAGCGGGTCTCGCTTGAAGTACGCAACCTTGGAAGACGGAAGCACGACATGGTCGATTGAGACCGTGGAATCCAGCAACGACATTGGAAAATTCACGAGCATCGCTTTGGATTCACATGGGAAGCCCCACATCACCTACCGAGATACCACCAACACGCAGCTCAGGTATGCGCACAAGATGGGCTCGTCGTGGGAAACCACCACCATTGATTCTACCTCCCTTTCAGGCTCGGGGACTTCATTGGCCATCGATTCAAGCGACCATCTTCACGTGGCCTACAAAACCAACAGCACTGAGGTTGCGTACATCACCAACCGTTCGGGCTCGTGGGTCAAGACCACGCTTGACGCAAACAGCACGGGCAACTGGGGCGTGAATTACATCGACATCATGCTCGATGAAGGCGACGATCCTCACGTGGTCTATTCGGACATGGTCGATTACGACATCTTCTACATGTCCAACACGCGTGGGGTCTGGGAACGAACCTTGGTCGCTGGCGATTCCATCAGCAAGACCTCATCGGCCACCATGGATTCGAACGGTGGCATCCACGTGGCGTATTACATCGACGGGTCTTTGGACGACGTGGGCTATGCGACGGTTCGTAGCTTCGCCCACGTACCCACCTTCGACATCGAACCTGACCTGCCAAACGGCCTCACCTTTGATGCAGACACGGGGACGATTTCTGGCACGCCTTCGGAACTGTTGGCATCGACTGAATTCACGGTCTGGGCCAACACCACGCGGACCTCGGCCATGACCACCCTCACGCTGGACGTGGATTGGGCGCTGAACCTGGACCTGATTCCAAGTGCGGAAGGCAGGACGCTGACGCTCGGGCAGGGCATGTTCGCCATCATGTTCGACCGAGCAGACCCATCCTACACGGCCTCCGACATCGACACGTCGGCGGACGGTGCACGAGGCGTGCACGTTGCCGATATGGACGGGGACGGTGATCTTGACATCGTGTTGGCCTCGACCTATGATGACACCATTGCGTGGTACGAGAACGACGGTGCTGCCGACCCATCGTGGACCGCCTCCGACATCACCACGACGTTCGACGGTCCTTGGGGGGTCTACGTCGATGACGTCGACGGTGACGGCGACCTTGACGTCGTTTCAGCCGTCGCTTACGACGACACCATTGCCTGGTCCGAGAACGACGGTGCCGCTGACCCGTCATGGACGACTTCCGAGATTGACACGACGGCGATCAACTCACGCAACGTCCACGTTGCAGACATGGACGGCGACGGTGATCTTGACGTTGTTGCAACATTGTTGGATGATGACACGGTTTCTTGGTACGAGAACGATGGCGCAGATGACCCATCATGGACCGCTGCAGACATCGATACGAATTCTGACGGGGCGTTTGGCGTCTATGTTGATGACATGGACGACGATGGCGACCTTGACATCGTCGTCGGCTCGGCTTTCGATAACACCATCGCGTGGTACGAAAACGACGGTGCCGCCGACCCGTCATGGACGAAATCTGCGATTGACACGTCCGCAGATGGTGCTCGTAACCTGCATGTGGGTGACATGGACGGCGACGGTGATTTGGACATCGTTTCAGCGTCCGCCGGTGACGACACCATCGCGTGGTACGAAAACGACGGTGCCGCCAACCCGGCATGGACGAAATCCGTCATTGACTCGTCTTTGGACGCTGCATTGAGCGTCTACCCTGCAGACTTGGACGGTGATGGTGATTTGGACATCGTTTCAGCGTCCGCCTTTGACCACACCATCGCGTGGTACCAGAACGACGGTGCTGCTGACCCGTCTTGGTCGGGCACAGACATCACCACCTCTGCAACCGGAGCACGCGATGTCTTTGTCGGAGACATGGACGGTGACGGCGATCTTGACATCGTTTCAGCGGCCGTCGACGGCGACACCCTCGCGTGGTACGAGGCCGATTGGACCACCTCCTCCACCTCTTCTGTGACGGGGGCAACATGCGGTTCGTCGCCGGATTTGCCAGCGGGCCTCTCCATGGCGGCCGGCACCTGCAGCATCACCGGGACGCCGACCGCGTTGAGCACCAACACCACCTACACGATTTACGCCAACTACTCCGCGTCGGGCTTGCAGTTGACCACCACGCTCTACTTCACGGTGAACGACGTGGCTCCGAATTCACTCGAATACGCTCCTGACAACATGACCCTCGAGAAGGGTACGGCGATGACGCCGAACCTTCCATCGGTCAGCGGTGGAAGCGTCACGTCATGGGAGATTGAACCGTCGCTGCCCAACGGACTGACGTGGGGCACGTCGGACGGGAAGATCAGCGGTACGCCGACCGGCTTGCAGACCACGACTGAGACCTACACGGTCTGGGCCAACAACTCCGGCGGTTGGACCTCCACCCAGGTGAACATCACCGTCAACGACGTTCCACCAGGCCTTACCTACGGGACCACCGAGATCACTGGAACGAAGAATGTCGCCATCAGCCCGAGCATCGGACCGACCACAAGCGGCGGAACCATCACGTCGTGGGAAATTTCCCCGTCGCCCGGCACTGCGTTCACCTTCAACTCAGCGACCGGAACGATTGGTGGCACGCCGGCCGTTCTTCTGACGCGGACTCAGTACACGATTTGGGCCAACAACTCGGGTGGGGATGCAGTTGCTTATGTGAATGTCACCATCAACGACGTTCCACCAAACACAATCGTTTACTCCTCCCACGATTTGATTCTTGAGAAGGGCACAACAATGTCAACCACGACACCCGCCATCAGTGGTGGAAGCGTAACATCTTGGGAGATTGATCCATCCATTCCGAGTGGATTGAGCTTTAGTTCAACCACAGGAGCCATCAGCGGAACGCCATCGGTGTTGCAGACAACAGCAGGAACCTACACCATATGGGCCAACAACTCCGGCGGTTGGACCTCCACCGAAGTGAACATCACGATCAACGACCAGGTCGCCTCCATCGCCTATCCCTCAATCGTCGAGGTGTCGAACGACCGCGCCATGACCACGGTGACGCCAACCAACACCGGTGGGGCCGTCACCTCGTGGGAGATCGACCCCGCACTTCCCTCAAGCCTCTCTTTCGGCAGCACCAACGGCAGCATTTGGGGCACGCCAACAGGATTGTTG
>DUHU01000024.1 GCA_013330765.1 Candidatus Poseidoniaceae archaeon
CCGCGACAGGTGCTTTCTTTGAGGCCGTTGCTCGATGCACGCCACGATGGATCAACCAACCCGCGCCCCCGAGCCACAACAGCCCCTCAAGCACCAGCAACGGAACGTAGAGCGGGCCTAGGCCTTGGAAGAGCTGCTGCGCATCGTAGGGCAGGCCGTAGCGGCCCATGTACAGGGACTGAGACAACAGGTTGGCACAGAACCACGCCACGAGGGCCATCCAAACCCAGCGGCCTGTTTTCGACTTCTCTCCCATACTCTGAAATCGGCGTGCTGGGATATAAGGCACTGTATTCGATGCTCACGCTTCCTCGAGGTTTGGCCACCTGGACCGAGCATCGGGGACCACGCGGAGGATGGCGTCCTCCACGGCGCCAATCCACGCCTCAGCAACGGCAGCCTCGCCTCCGGTGGACGTCAGAGAGGCGCGCCAAACTGCGGCCTCGTCCTTGTCCCCAAGGGCAGCATGAATGCGGTTGAGGGCAAGGTACGCCATGGGATTCAGGTGCGGTTCGTCCGCATCCCAGCCGCGCTCAAAACAAGCGATGGCCCCCCGCTCGCCGGAAAGCGCTCCGCGTTGAAGGGCCACCATGCCGGCTTGGCTCCAAGCGAGGGGCAATTTTCCAATGAGCAGCCCTCGAAACACCAGGTAGGTCTGACCGATTCCAAGCAGCACCAGAGCCAGAAAATCCACCCACTGCTCAACGGTGGTCAGCGAAGACCAGGTGCGCGCCATCAACCCACCAATGCCCACGCACAACAAAAATCCGGAAAGAGGAGCGACGATGACATCTCGACGTGTGCGGACGATGTGCGTCAGGCCTGCAAGGACGCCAAATGCACCAAGCAGGCACAGCATGGCCAGCAACCCGTCCACACCCAAAGGTCGGGGTGCCGCGGTGCCCATGGCGAGAAGGGCCGCAATGACCAGCAGCGTTGCTCCGTACCTGTACGAGGGTTCGGGGAAAGGTTGCTGCCTCGACAAACGAACCAAGAGGACGCCGATCAAACCCAACAAACCGAGGAGGAGCCAAACCAAGGTTGCGTCATCGGAGAAAGGTCCCACGAAGAAGGCAGGGTGGGGCGCCGGTTTTCAAGTCCGTTCTTCGTCCTGGGCGCTCCCACGGTGGTAGGCCGTGCCTCGAAGAATTTCCGTGGCCCTGTACAGTTGCTCCAGCAGCACCACGCTGGCCAATTCATGCGGCATGGTCAGACGGGAGAGGGAAAGCCGAGGCAGATTCGCTCCAAGACGCCCCCAGCCGTCTGGAGGCCCAACCATCAGATGCACGTCACCACTGCTCAAGGTCCATGCCCGAAAACGATCGGCGAATTCGAGGCTGTCCAAATCTTCGCCGCCCTCGTCGAGCAAGAACCGGGTGGAGCCTTCGGGCGGCGACGCGAGGTACGCTTCAACCGACGTCTTCGACGCATGCGTTTGAACCCGAACGCCGCGCTGGCGCAGACGTGCAAGGTACAGGTCCATGGCGTCGGCCATCGACCGTTCTTTGGGGCGACCGTGAAGGTGGACCGTCATGCGCCCCATGGTCTGCTGGAGCCGTTCTTCTGCATGGGTCCTTCGCTGGACAACCTCAAAGGAGGCCGGTTCAATGGCACGCCATGGGTTGGCGTCTTCCGTGGAAGCGTCGGTCCGGCACGCATGACCGCAATCCGCCAATTCGCCGGGACACGCGCGCATGGTTGGCCGCGTTGCGTGAAGTGTGTGAGCGCCATTTCGACCGTCCACAAGCAGGGCGCATGCGTGTGCGGGAATTGCAGGTGGAATGGCGTGAAGCCACGTCGGAAGGAATCCTTGAGGAAGCGGGCCATTTCGGACTTGAGCGCCGGGCTTACCGGCTGCTGAACGGCGACGATGAGGCGTGGTTGCGGTGGTTGGACGACCTTGAATTCTGGCAACCCGGTTGGAATCCAGACCAAGGTGATGAACAGGCTTGATATCACTGTAGCATCCCCCTTCACCCATGGGAGCCTCGCTCCACATCTACCATACCTGCCCTTTCTGTTGGAAGGTGCGCGCGCTCGTCGGTCATCTCAACCTCCCCGTTGCGGTGATTCAGGTCAATCCCTTCCGGGTCAAGAAAGAAATCGCCTTTGCTGGTGATTGGGGCAAAGTTCCTGTTTGGAAGGACGATGACGGCACCGTCGTGGTCGATTCGACGCCGATCATGAAACACATCGACAGCACGCACAACGGTGGTGCGCTTTACGACGCGAACGACGCACGTCAGAACGAGTGGATGGAGTGGGTGGACACGCACCTCTCAAAGGCCACGGTTCCCCTGTTGTACGGCAGCCTCGGTTCGGCGTTGTCCACCACACGACGGATTTCCAAAGTGGAGAAATTCAACTGGTTTTCCAAGCGCCTCTACGCATGGGCAGGATTCCCCGTCATGTGGGGCATCATCGCCAAGAAGCGGGTCAAAGCGGACGGACGCACCCCGAAGCAACGTTGGCATGACCTGTTGAGCGAATTCACGGGGGCTTTCGACGGCCAACCCTTCTTCGGCGGAGACGCCCCTGACCTTGTCGATTTGGCCGCCTACGGGTACATGCGCTCTTGCGAAGACTACCCGCAGTTCAACCAACTTCGCGACCACACGACCGGGATGACGTGGTACAACGCGGTGGCTGCAACGCTCAACGGGGCGTGAGGGCGTGAAGGTCGGGCCCCTGACCTTCACAGAAGTGGAGGCCGGCACGACCTTTGTCGGGGACGACCGCGGTGGGTGGATCCACGCCAGCCAGCGCCCACGCCACGAAGTGCGCCTTCCTGCCTTCTTCGTCCTTGAGGCACCGCTCAGCGTCGCGGAGGTTGCGGCGCTTTCCGGAAAAGAAGGGCATGAGGCAGACGGCCTGCATCAAGGGGTGGATGCGGCGCTCCTCCAGCACGTGTGTGCCACCGTTCGAAAAGGGCTGGAGGAGGACCTCGAGGTCCGGCCTCCGAGCCTGGCCGAGTGGATGCGAGCCAGCGAAAGCGGGGCCCTCAAGCCACAGCCTGGGGTTTTGGAAGTGCTCGCAGACGCCCCCTTCTCCAACCACCGTGGAGCCCCCATGGACGGCCGGCCGAGGGAACGTTCCACTCACGGTCCGCTCATGGACCAACTCGCTTGCATCGAGGTCCATCCGCACAAAACAGGGGCAACGGCGACCTCCTCCGTCCCCATGGACCGGCGCCTGCCGGGCACCGTCCTGCGGCTTGTGCTGAGCCCCAAGCGAACGGATGCGCCCCGTACCGTTCCGCGCCAAGCAGACCGTTCGGCCAACCTTCGCATCGAAGCGCTCTGCACCTTGCTCATTGGCGTCGTGCCGTCTTTTCTGATTCCCGTCTTGCGTGGATTTGGGGGCTACGCTCTCGAGGGCTGGGCCAACCTGCTGTTCGGTGGGCTTGTTGCCGGATTCGTGACCGGAGCCGTCTGGCGGCCACGCCGCCCAACCGTCCACTGGGAAGACGGTGAAGTTCAGGACGACGGCGTACGCAGGGTCTCCCAGTAAGAGTCACTGCGGCACGCCTCAGCGACGCACAAGGTCGCCATGTTGACGATGTCTCGCACCTCATCGTTTCGCGCGACAATTTGCACAGGGAACGTGGTGCCCTCGAGGATTGGTCCGATCATTTCTGCGTCGGCCAACTGCTCCAGCAACTTGTACGCGATGTTGGCCGCGGCCAAGTTGGGACACACCAGGACGTTGGCAGAGCCTTCGAATTCGAGGAAAGGATACTCTTCTTGGACCATGGGATCCAGTGCGGTGTCGGCCTGCATTGGGCCGTCGATGTGGAGCGTTGGGTCCATCTCCCGCGCCGTGGCCACGGCATCCTCAATGCGTGTGCTGCGTTGTTCTCTGTTGGAACCAAAGTTGGAGAAGGACAGCATGGCGACACGCGGTTCGAGCCCAAACCGACGGGCGACACGTGCGGTTTGAACGGCGATCTCAGCCAGTGTACGTTGGTCTGGGTAGATGTTCACGGTCGCGTCGGCGAGGATGATCAGGCGACCCGCCACCGAGACGACGTAACACCCGACGAGGCAGTGGGCTTCCGGGTGGGTTCCTACGCTTTGGATGGCGGGTTTCAACACGTCCGCATAGGTCCGTCCGACGCCCCCGACCATGCCGTCAGCATCGCCAGC
>DUHU01000040.1 GCA_013330765.1 Candidatus Poseidoniaceae archaeon
ATCATGCATCCGTGACATTCTGGCCACCCACACCGGCGAAGGACATGCAGCCATCAGTTGGGAAGTGCAGGCTGCAGTCGAAGCGCTGGACGTTTTTGGCTCCCGGTGGACCATCGAAATCCTGACCGCGCTCTACATCGCTGGGCCCGCGAGGTTCAACCAGATGAAAACGCTCCTCGACGGCATTTCTTCACGCACTTTGTCGGACAAGCTTCGCCTTCTTGCGGACCGGGATTTGGTCATCCGCAAGGTCGAGGCAGGCCCGCCTGAGCGGGTAAGGTACGTTCTTTCCGAGCACGGTCGTACGTGTGGCCGCTTGCTCTCCCCGCTCGTGGCTCACCTCAAGATCCGCTCTGGCGCCCTCCGCACGTCGCGGTGAGGATGCACCTGAAGCGAGCCTTCAGATAGGATGGGGCTTCCTTTCCGTATGTGCCTCTGCTCCAACAATGGGTGCGTCAGCGCCCTTGGCTTGCCGCCGGTCTGGCGGTCAGCGCAACGGGTTTGGCCGGACTCAGTGGTGGCGCCTTGGCCGCGGCAGGGGCCCTTGGCCTCGCCGTAGGCGGCATCGCAGGCTCTCGCCCCGTCGACGACGCCACACACCCGCTTCGACGACGGATTTTGAGCACGCTCGAAGACCATCCAGGCCTGTGTTACCGTGAACTTCAGCAGAGCCTTGGTGCAGCCAACGGCACGCTTCGCCATCACCTCGACGTCCTGCAAGGCGCATCACGTCTGACCGTGATGCACGTGAACGGACGGACCTGCTATTTCGCTGGCCCTCCAGAAAGCGTGGAATTGTTGCAAGGGCAATTCGGCATGCGCCGGGCTGCAGAACGCCTGCCCATTGGCCTCTCCCTCGTCCAGCGGTCGGTGATCCTCTCCATCCGAGAAGACGGCGTGCCCAAGAGCCAATCCGACCTGGCCCGCCGCCTCGGCCGCACCCGAGCCAGCGTGCACTCCGCGGTGAAGGTGCTTCAGCGCCGCGGCTTGTTGCAACAAGGGGGCCTCAGCCTCTCTCCACACCTTGAGCACGACGAGGCCTGGAAGGCCGGGGTCGTGTCGGGCTTCAGCGATGAGCCCTGAATCGGAGCCTTCGAGGCTGCTCCGAAGCGGACGCTTCAAGAGCCCTGCTGCTCGGCTTCCGGGTGAGGTTGAACATGTTTCGCGCAAGGGTCGTCGAAGCCCCTCTGCCCACGGCACGACGGGACCTTGATTCCCTTGTGACGTGGTTCATCGACGCCTTTGCTCTGGTGCGACGCTCAGGCCCAGCGTCCGCCGACGGGGGCCGTGCTTCTCCTGTGCACAGGCTCCTTCGCGAGCATGTGCTCCTTGACCAACAAGGGGCATGGGACGCGGGTCAACTTGCAGACGACCTCGGTTTGGCCCCGGCCTCCCTCAACCACCACCTGACTCGGCTTGTCGAAACCGGACTCTTGGGTCACACCGACGAAGGCAAAGGTTGGCGGAGGTACTACCTCCACGGAGGAAGCCTTCGAACGGCCGTTGAACGCGTGCGCATCAATGCTCGACTCGTGACCGCTCAACGCCTGCAAGCACTGGGGGCAGCATGGACCCGCGCAGGAGCGCCGCTGGACCTCGACCTTGGCGAGGAAGACCCGTTGCCACTGTCCCTTGGAATGGCCGACCTTCGACCGCCCATCCCCGAAAGCGGCGCCGACGCCATGACCCTGTGGATGGCCGACTCCGGGCTCCTTGGCGATCGGCCCGGGAGCGAACTGAAGAGCGGCTCCGCCTCTCATCGCTTGTTCCTCCTCCTTCTCGAACGCGATGCGCCCTTGTCCACCGACGAAGCCGCTGAAGCGGTGGATGTCCCTGCAGCCCGCGCGGGCCGCATCCTTGAACGGTTCCGCTCAACGGGTGTCGTGGAGCGGGTGCCCAGAACCGACCGTTTGGCGACATCGCTCTGGTCGGCGATGATCACGCAGCATGAGCGCAGGGGTGCCGATTGGTTGCTGCTGAAGGGAGGGTTCCAACGCCTGCTCAGCGAAACACAGCAGACAGGGTTGCTCAAGCCGCTGGAAAAGAACACGCTGCGACCTGAGGGGGTGAGCAAGGTGATGGCAGGGCTCAGCGCTCAAGATCAGATGTTGCTCCTCAATCTTCTCGGAGGTCGCCTCGCGCTTGGCCATCGCATGGCGGGCAGCACCCTTGATCAGGTCCAGCGACGGGTCCTCGAGCGTTTGGAGCGCACCTTCCGACGCATTGACCGCGTGGCTGAACTCATCGAGGAAGTCCTTGCTGACGTTCCTGCATGACGGACCGGCGTTGATATGCAAGCGGGACGGGGTGCCACCATGAACACCGGGCCGTGGGAGCCGCTTGGCCCATGGCAAGGCGAACCTCGTTCCCTGATGTTGGCGCCGATGGCGGGGGTAACCGACTTGCCGTTCCGCCTGCTTGCACGTGAATGCGGAGCAAGTTTGGCCATCACGGAGTTCACGAATTCTACGGCCCTGACTCGGGAAGCCACCACCTCTTGGCGGCGAATGGAAACCCATCAGATGGAAGACCCATTCATTCCGCAAATTTTCGGTGGAGACCTCAACGACATGGTGACCGCGGCTGGCTTGCTTGAGCCACAAGCCAGCATCATCGATCTCAACTTTGGTTGCCCAGCTCCAAAGGTGACTCGGGTCTGCGCAGGAGCGGCATTGATGGGTGAACCAGACATGCTCTTGGACATCGTTCGAGCGGTGTCCGACCGGGTGGACATACCGGTCACTGCGAAAATGCGGCTGGGGACTGGTCAGGGACCTGACACGGTTCTCGACCTTGTTGACGGCCTGCCTGAAGCAGGCGCACAACGCATTTGCATCCATGGACGCACCTTGCGTCAACGGTACTCGGGTGTGGCGGACTGGGACACGATCGCCGAGGCCGTTGAACGGAGCAGCGTACCCGTGATTGCCAACGGTGACGTGGTGGACGCGGCATCGGCCGCAGCATGCCTACAACACACCGCTGCCGCGGGCGTCATGATTGGAAGAGGAGCGATTGGGAGGCCGCAAGTGTTCGGGGAAATCCGGGTCGGGCTTGGTTGGATGGAGGAGGCAGACTTGCCGTGGGTGGCCGCTGACCCTGAGACTTGGGCCTCTTCCGACGAAAACGAAAGGGCATTTCGAACCCGGGAATGGTGCTGGTCACGTTACATCGAATTGGCCGAGGCGACCACCGGACTGCGCGCCAAGTGGATGCAGCGTCATGCGGTTGCGTTCACCAAGGGTTTGCCAGGAGGTCGCGCGGTTCGGGCGGTGATGCACGACCAACCCGACG
>DUHU01000117.1:0-9863 GCA_013330765.1 Candidatus Poseidoniaceae archaeon
TGCTCGAAGACCGCTGATCAGCGGTCTTCGAGCAGTCTGGCCAAGACGTCGTCGGCACGGTCGACCATCGACTTCGCTCCGTCCACACGGCGATGACGCCCGTCACGTTCGACGGCCTCTTCATGCGGAGCGGAGGTGGGGGTGCCAATCGGCGTGCTTCTGAAGCTTGCAGCGAGCTGCCTCAGGTCGTCCACGATCTCTTCGATACGGTCGTCGGAAAGGACAATGCCCGGTGCGAGGCGCGGAATCTCGGAGGGTGAAATCAAGCCTAACTCGGCCGCCAATACGCCTGCGCACGCCATGACGCGTGGCCTCAGTTCAGGGGTGTTGACCTCCAGGCCACGTCGCTCGAGGTAGGTGAGGATCAGCGCTTCATGAGCCGGCTCAATACGGCCGTCAGCATCGTCAAGCACGGCAGCGATGAGGTCTTCAAAGCCGGGGAGTCCACGCTCAAGGCGCTCCAAAGTACGTCGATGTGAAAGGTCCATGTGGACGCTGCCGTGGAAGAGCACGCGAAGTGCCCGTTGCCTCCGCGCGGCAACAGGGTCCATGGCTGCGCGTTCGGCCATGAGGTCCACATGAAGGTCATACAGGGCATGCACGCGCCCTGAGACCGCCGGTTCGCTGACGTCAACACCGAGGTCTTTCGCCGCTCGGAGGTATGCGCTTCGGGCTTCAGGCGTATCACCTTCCGCGGTGGCTTCCTCCACGGCTTCAACAAGGCGAGGGCGGAGCGTTTCGAAGGTTCGCAGGGCTTCCCTTGCGCGCCAGGTGGTCGGCCGCCCACGTTGTGCTTCTTCCTCAGAACGTCGACGCTGGTCCACCCGCAGGAGCCGGTGCCGAATGGCGTCTCGAACGTGTTCGCGAACGGTGTCGAATCCTTCGCCGCTGAGGGAGTCCAAAAAGGCCTCAACGTCCGCGGTATCATCGACTTGGCCGATGCTGAGGAAATGGCGGCAAGCGGCTTCAATTTCCGCCCCTCTCCGCTCAAGGTCTTGGACATCGGCCAAGGCATCAAGCGACAGGTCGCCTAGGTCGTAGGATTCAGGAACCGGAGCGTCAGGTTCCATCACCAAGTCCAGTCCTTCCTCGCTCAGGGGTGCTCGTGAACGGAGCGCTGCGTCAAGTTCCGCTGCCACGTCCCCTCGCGTGACCTCGAGGCCTGAGGCCTGCAGTGCTTCGCGCATTCCGGCTTCGTCTTCTGCCGTCCATCCTTCAGGGTGGGCTTCAGTGAAGGCTTCCACGGCCTGATCGACGCCATCAGAGACCAACGTGGGCGGCTCGAGGCTGACTCGCGTCACCTGTGGATGGATTGGTGCATCCTCTGGGACAGGGATGTTTGGGCTTCCACCACCGTCCCTGCGCAAGGAACGCTTGATTGGGCCCCAGGCTCCTCGTTGCATTTCCAAAACCCCAGCAATCCGCGCTTGGAGCGTTTGCTTGTTTCCGGAAACCGGCAATTCGAGGGATTTCGCAAGGGAGTGAAGGTCTTCCTTTGTGCGTTCGTTGAGGGAATCCACGCTCAGGGATTTTGCGTCATGGTTCAGGTGGAGGTGCAGCCGCTGCCGTCTGGCGCGAATTGAACCTGTTTTCTTGATGCCAAAAGCACCGAGGATCTCGCCGAGTTCGTTGTTTTTCAATTGGGCAATCCCGTCATCGGACAGGTCCCATGCGTCGAGGACCAGCTCGCTGATGAGGCGTGCGCGCAGCAAATCCACGCCTCCGGCACGTGGCAAATCGTACGCTGCGGCGATTGAACGAAGATCGTCCAATTTGGCTCGAAAGAGCTCCTCGAGCATCACCTGCGGTGTGGTCATGGGCGTAACCTGACCCAATTGCGGCTCGGTCGGTATATGGGCGTTCGCCCCCCAACAGGGCTGAAGGTGCCGATGCGGGACCGTTTTCCCTCAGCGGTCTTCGTCCAAATCCATCATCGCACCATGGGCCTCGATGTAGGATGCCTCGAACTCGCCCATGAATTGGGCGCCCTTGGACAGGCTTTGATGCTCGCTGGTCATGGCTTGGAGCACTTCAGACCACTCTTCCAAAGCGCGGACCATCCCGGTGTGGGTGTGTTCGACGGGGAAGACGCGTTCGCTTGACGCACTCCCGCGGCCGTTGGCGCCGAGGGTTTCGATGATGATTTCCACCCGATGGCCCTTGGTTTTCAGCGAGGCCTCGGGGTTCAGCATGGACTCGATGGTGTGTTCGTCCTCGATTTTCGCGGCTTCCATGAGCAACGTCCCCGGTCGTCGGCGTTCAACGTGAATGCCGGTGATTGGGCGGAGGGCCGAAGGTACGGCGGCAAGCATGGCCCGTTCCATTCGGTGAGCGAGCAGGGCTCCTGCATCGCTGAGGGGTTTGAGGCCTTCCCAAGGGAAACCGGACCTGCTGATCAGCAGGCTCAACCCTCCCAAGGGCGGCGGTACAAAGCGAGGACGCGTGGGGTCGTCCCGGTGCAAGCCGAGGGTATGCCTTCGAGGAGGCCGGCCGGGGAGGCTTCGGTGAAGGGAGCGAGGGATGACGTAGCCTTCGAGGTCCCCCGATTGGCGGCGTGCTTCGTACCAAGCGGTACGGGCAGCTCCGTCCATGTTGTCCCAGTCTTCCACGCCTTCGCGTGGGTCCACCAATTTGAGGTCGGGGCGAAGACGAATCAGTTGGCGTGCAAGCAAGGGGTGGTCGCAGCCCACATGTGCTCCATGGTGCAACATCTCCGGCTTGTCGTCGGACACCATCACCCATGTCGGTTCTCGGCGTTGCAAGCACGCGGCGATGGCCAATCCTGTTTGGTCCATGTCACCCCACATGTTGGCGGAGGCCACAAGCAGGTCCACATGCCCGCCGTGAAGCAGGCTGATGGCATCGTGAAGGCTTGGTGCTTCTTTCAGCACGAAGCGCGGTTGAGCGGATTGTCCGAGCACGCCTTGTGCATGAGAGGAGGCGCGGTCGTCGTCGTTTGGGGGGAGGGCGACCAAAAGCCGGTCCGTCTCGCCCTCCATGATGCACCCTCGACGTGCCGAGGGCGCTCGACACCCGTTAAGAAGCCCTCCCTCGTCATCTCGACCATGACCGGGCTCAGTTTAGTTCAGGTCGAGCGTCTTTCGAGCCTCAAAGACGAGGTCGATGCAGGCCTAGAAGCCTTGCTCGACGATGCCGAGGTGGCAGGCGGCGGTCAAGTCGTGGCCATGGCCAGGCACGTCTTGATGAGTGGAGGAAAGCGCCTTCGTCCCGTGCTGTTCATGCTCTCCTACGACGCCGCAGGAGGAGGAGACCGCGATCACGTCATGCCGCTCGCCCTGGCGTTTGAGTTGATTCACACCGCGACGCTGGTTCACGATGACATGAACGATGACGCTGACGAACGGAGGGGGCGTCAGACCCTCCATCTTGAAGCAGGGCCTGAGAAGGCCCTGATCGCGGGCGATTGGCTCTTTGTGCAAGGCTTCGGTCTTGGTGGTCGTTACCCCGAACGCGTCGTTCGGCTCATGGCGGATTGTTGCGCTGACATCGCCGTGTCGGAATTCAAGCAACTCGATCACATCGATGACCTGACGACTTCTCCGGAGGACTACCTCGACATCGTCCGTGGGAAAACGGCAGGGCCTTTCGCGGCAGGTTGCCAATCTGCGGCGCTCCTGGCGGGTTTGACCGAGCCACAGGCCCTCCAGTTCCGAATCTTCGGTGAAGAACTTGGCATCGCCTTCCAACTCGTCGACGACCTTCTTGACCTCCGCGGGTCACCGGACATGGGCAAGCCCCGTGGCGTCGATGTGGCAGAAGGGAAGATGACGCTGCCTCTCATTCACGCGCTCACCTTGTCCCATGGAACCGACCGAGCGACGCTTGCAGAGCTCCTCGCCTCCTTCACGGAGGACCGCTGGGACGAGTTGATGGCCATCCTCGAGCGCTCTGATTCGCTGCATTACGTCGAACTTCTCGTCGATCTGCACTTGGAACGGGCGGCCAACGCCTTGCGCTCCGCTGGCTCAGGACCTGCAGCCGACCTGATGCTTGGCATGTTGACCGAAATTGGCTCGAGGACGAGGTGAGGGCGTGACGGAAATGTGTGACCATGATGTCATCGTGATTGGCGGTGGGCCTGCGGGCAGCACGGTAGCAAGGTATGCTGCTGAAGGTGGAGCCAATGTTCTGGTCATCGACGGAAGGGACCCGATCGGGACGCCATTGCAATGCGGAGAATTGGTTCCCTCCAACGATGAAATGCGACGTCTTTGCCCAGATGTGCCCGACATGGATGATCTGTTCCGAACTCCGGAGCATGCCATCTCCCGGCAATCGACAAAGATGCACTTGGTGCCACCTTCAGGGAAACCGTTGAAGTTTGATTTTGATGGCTATGTCCTCAACCGTGTTGCTCATGACGAGTTTTTGGTCGAGTTGGCAAAAGAGTCCGGTGCTTCATACCTGGTTGATTCCAGGGTCGAAAGGGTCGAAGGCAACAAGGTTCTCCTTCGCAACGGTGACGCCTATTCTGCGAAAGTCATCGTTGACGCAGGTGGTCATAACGGCCCGATTCGGAAGGAGTACTGGAATGAAAAATCAACAAAGATCCCCGTGAAGTTTGTGTTGATGGACGGAGATTTTGGTGAAGCTGTCGAACTCCACTTTGGATCAATGGCTCCGGGAGGATACGCCTGGATGTTCCCCAAAGATCAGGGCGCAAACATCGGATTGGGGATTCAGAAAAGTTTCTCGAAAGGACGTAGCCTGAACCAGTTCACTGAAGATTTCATTTCCAAATATGAAGGAAACATCTCCTTTACTGGAGCAGGATCACTCCCCATGTCTGGAACCGTGAAGACATTCGTGAAAGGCAACTACATGCTGGTCGGGGATTCAGCCGGTATGGTGTTGCCGTCCAACGGAGCGGGCATCACCATTGCCATGATTGGGGGGAGGATTGCTGGACAGGTCATTTGCGAGCACCTTTCGTCAGGAACAGCGCTTGAGGAATACGAAAAGCGTTGGAAAAAACAGATGGGGAAAGTCATGCGGAATTCCAAGCGTTCCTTCAAAATGGGAAGCATGATCTTCAGGTTGCCTGATTGGATCCTGAATTTGATGTTCAATCCACTGACGAAGAACATCATTTGGAGAGCCGTCACTTGCCGAAGGATGCTTTGGGTCATTTAGGCTCGGACGCTCGTGCGCAGACGCCTCCGGCGAGAGGCACCACCGGGTCCATTGATGCGCAACCATAGGGCTCCATCCTCCGTGTGGTTCAAGGCCCGTGCCTGCACCATCCTACCATGCGCCGGCGTGTGGTTGACGATGAGGCCGTGAGCCCCGTCATTGCCACAGTGTTGCTGTTGGCCATCACGGTCCTGCTGACCAGCATGGTCTTCATCATGTTCCAAGGCGCCTTGTCCACGACAGAAAAGTCGCCGCCGCAAGCCTCCACGAGCGTCAAAGGCCTGGAAAACGGCTTCCACGTCGTTCGCTTGTCGAGCCTGGATCAAGCCCTTGACCCGGCTGCGGTCAGGTACACCCTCTACAACGCCAGCAGCGGGACCCAGGAACAAGGCTACCTCGTCGACAACGACGTCTACGGCGTGGTCGGAGCTCCGGTGAGTTTCCACGACCGTGATGCTGGCTATTCGGTCACGCAGGGAGACTACCTCGTCATCTCATCCGCCGACCTTGGGGCCGAAGAGGGTGGGTGGCGCCTTCAGTTGGTCGATGAACGAAGCGGCATTGTCCTGGTGGACGTTCAATTGCCGGCCATCGTGACGTGATCAACCGCCGATGAACGACATCTCAATCCGCTCCGACGGTGATGCCGTACGTGGACCGCGTTGTTCAGAATACGCGTCGTCGCGGCTCGTCCAGATGCTCTTGAGGGCCATGCTGAGTTCCTTCGTGGTGGCACCGGACTTGATCAACGGCATCAGTGGCTTGCCTTGGGTCGAAAAAAGACAGGTGTGGATGCTTCCGTCTGCGGCAAGCCGCGCGCGAGTGCAGTTGCCACAGAAGGGAGCACTGATGGAATCGATGGTGCCGAATTCCCATCCTTGGGGCGTTTGCCATCTTCGGGCAACTTCGCCGTAAGCCGTGGCTTCTAGGGGCGTCACCTCGCCGAGTTTGGTCGCGATGATCCTGCGGACGTTTTGGCTCGTCACCACTTCTTCCATCGCCCAACGGTTGGTCGTGCCGACGTCCATGAACTCGATGAAGCGTACGGGAACCCTGCGCGGGCCAAAATGTTCGATCAATGGAAGCAATTCGCCCTCGTTGACACCTGCCCTGACCACGCAGTTGACCTTCACCTTCAATCCGACATCAAGCGCTTTTTCGATGCCTCGGAGCGTGGCTTCTGGCCCGTGTTCGACGTCCCCCATCTCGTTATAGACCGAGGGGCTGAGGGCGTCCATGGACACCGTCACACGGTCCAAACCGGCGTTGAGGAGACGTTCGGCGTGCCGCCCAAGAATGACGCCGTTTGTGGTGAGGGCAAGGTCCGCATTCGGGTGAACCTTGCGGAGCATCGACACCAACACGTGGAGATCACGACGAAGGAGAGGTTCGCCTCCTGTGATTCGGATTTTCTGGAGTCCCAATTCCATGCATGCTTCGACGACGTCGGTGATGTGCTCGAAACGGAGGATGTCGTCCTTGGGTAGGAAGGCGTGATCCGGGCCGAAGTGTTCCCGTGGCATGCAGTAGGTGCAGCGAAGGTTGCAACGGTCCGTAACTGAGATGCGCAAGTCCCGCAGGGGACGCCCGCGTCGGTCTCGCGCCTCCATGCCGCTGCCAGACGCTTTCGGGACTTAGGGCTGCCTTTGCTTTCAACAAGCCTTCATGTGCCATGCCCCCGAGGGTGTAGCGTGCGTCCACGTCGACCACATCCCTCGTCACCGGCCGAGGCCGGTCACGCATCCAATGGCCTCGAAGTCGTGCACGTCACGCCACTGAAGGCTCCCGTGAAGGTCGATTGGCACCTTCCTGCCTCCAAGAGTCATGCCATACGTTGGCTGTTGATGGGAGCCCTGAGCCGCTCACCGACGGTGATTCATGGCATCAGCGGGCTTGGGGAAGATGCCCAGTCCATGCGCCGGGTGCTGGTTCAACTCGGGCTTCGGGTGGAAGACGCCGATGACGCATGGAGGCTCCAACCACCGGCCATGTTGCGTCGTCCTTCCTCGGTGCTTGACCTTGGGAACTCCGGAACCGCCCTCCGGCTGGTCGCCGGCGCTGTTTCCCATCTTGAAGGTCCAGTCATGCTTGATGGAGACGACAGCCTCCGCAGGCGAGGGTTGGGGGATTTGGCCTCGGTCTTGGAGCAGCGGGGAGTACAATTGCGCGTCGCCGATGCCCATGCCAAGTTACCCGTCGATCTGCACGGCCCCTGGTCGGATGCTTCTGAACCGGTGGTGCTTCGTCGAGACCGGTCATCACAACCCGCCTCGGCCATGTTGCTTGCAAGTTCGCTGCAATCGCATGATGTTCAGGTTCGCTTCGAAGGACCGCCTCGCAGTTCTCGGCATCTTGCGCTTTCGGCCAGCATCGCCGAAGCATGCGGATGGCCAGGTCAGATCTCGGCGGAGGGGATGCATCTGCCTTGCTGGGACCTGCATGCTCCTTCCGAAGTGCGTCTCCCCGGCGACGCTTCGATGGCTGCATTCGCCTTGCTCTGGGTCCGCAGCACCGGGGGGTCGGTGACGCTCAAGCGATGGCCTGGCCAAGCAGACGCTCTTGGGTGCGAATTGCTGGAAGGTCTGGCGGCGAAGTTGGGTGTCGCTTGGTCCAAGGACGGTGCCTTGAACCCTGCAGAATACGAGTCCAAACCGTTGAGCGTAGACCTGTGCGACGCCAACGATTTGCTCCCTCCTCTTGCAGCCCTTCTTGCCCTTGGACCGGGAGGCCGGATTCATGGCGCACCGCATGCCGTCCACAAGGAATCCAACCGAATCTTGAGCACCATTGAGGTGCTCGGCTCCTTTGGATTGGACGCAGAAGCGACCGACGTCGGGGTCGTGGTGCAGGGGGGTCAACGCCCAGCCGCCCCGGAACGCCCCGTTCAGGCTTCCGAAGACCACCGTTTGATGATGACCGGCATGTGCCTTGCCGCCTCGGTGGGCGGAGCCATTGTCGGTCCACGGTTGCATCGTGTTGCGGACCCAGGGTTCCTCGCTCGTTTGTCGGAAACGGGGTTGATCACCGAGGTTCGTACGGTTTCACCCTGATTCAGCCTTCCCGGCCGAAGTGCAAATCCAACGCACGTCGATCCAACCTCAAGGCCGTTGGACGTCCGTGAACGCAAGCCCACGGATTTGGAATCCTCCGCATGTCTTCGAGGAGTCGCCGCATTTCCGCCTTTGTCAGCTCATGGTTGGCCTTCACCGCGCCCCTGCAGGAGGTCATGAAGGCGAGGTGATCCCTTCGACGCTCCACGGTTTCAAGGGGTGCGCCGTCTTCGTCGACGTCTTGGAGGAGGTCCATCAAGAAGGCTTCAGCATCGTCGCCAAGGAGGCGTGGAGCGGCCACCATGTGCCAACCGGATTCTTGCTCTTCGAGTTCGAATCCGACCGATGCCAGTCGGTCCCGGCCTGCTCGAACACGTTCCACGGTTCGTGCGTCGAGGTTCAGAGGGATGGGGACCAGCCTCCGTTGCCCTTCCCACAAGGCTTCGTCATGGCGCAGCCGTTCGTATCGAATGCGTTCGTGGAGGGCGTGCTGGTCGACCAGAAGCAGTTCATCCCCTGCCTCAACCAGCATGTAGGTGCCAGCAAACTGGCCGAGTGGGACCATGTCGGGCAGGTCGTTCAGCACTCCGTCTAAGGCCGGTTCGTTCGCCAAGTTGCACGTCCCACCTGCGTGGCGGTGAAGTTCTCGCTCAGCCGACGACAGGGCGGGAGCAACGGGGTTGGCCGAGAGTCCAGGCAACGTGACTTGTTCGAGATCCTCTTCCACCACGGTGTGAACCGGTTCAGGTTCGGGAGCCAATGCCATGCCTGCAGCTGCAGCCCAAGCAGGTGCCGAAGGAGGGACCGATTCCTCGACAGGGAGCTCTTGTTGAGCGGTGCGGTCCAATCCTGCAAGTTCAGGGATGGCGCCGGCGCCTTCGGGTTTTGTCGCAACGCTGCTGAGGGTGTGGGCCACGGCCCGCTCAAGCCGTTCCAGCACCCGCCATGCATGCTTCAGGCGTACTTCGCTCTTTGTGGGGTGCACGTTGACGTCCACCTCCTCCGGGGGGAGGGTCAGACGAAGGACGGCGACGGGGTGCCGGCCGACCATCAGCCGGGTCCGGTAGCCTCGACGCAGAGCTTGTTGGAAGGGCCCCGAGGCAATCGGACGACCGTTGACCAAGACGTGAACGTCGTCGGCTTTCCCGCGCGTGATGTCCGGTGCGCTGATCCAACCGCTCCACCGCTCATCGCCAGGCGCGTTTTCGTCCTCCGCGGGTGCTCTCATCGGCAGCAAATCGCCTGCCTTTTGGCCGAGAATGTCGTGAAGCCGGTCCTCAGGGTCCTCTGTTTCTGGTACATCGATGGCGACCCTGCCGTCCAATTCCAGTCGGAAGCCCACCTCGGGGTGGGCCAAAGCGTGAGCAACGACGACATCGACGATCCTTGCGTGTTCGGTTTGCGGGCGGCGCTGGAAGGCCAAGCGAGCAGGGACGTTTCCAAACAAACCGGCCACGCTGACGGTGGTGCCTCGTCCTCTTCCGCTGGGTTGAACCTCTCCTTTCAGGCCGTGCCGCATGTGGATTTCAGCCGCTTCTTTGCCTTCTTGGCGGCTTTGCAACGTCAATTCGCTGACCACACCGATCGAGGCCAGAGCTTCGCCTCTGAAACCCATGGTGTGGATGGCGGACAGGTCCTCTCTTCGTGACAGTTTTGAGG
>DUHU01000117.1:10180-10375 GCA_013330765.1 Candidatus Poseidoniaceae archaeon
AGACAGTTTTGAGGTGGCATGGCGGTCCATGGCCAGCACCAAGTCGTCAGGATGGATTCCGCGTCCGTCATCGCTGACCCGAATCATGTCGAATCCGCCGCGTTCGACGACCACGTCGATGCTTCGCGCACCGGCATCAATGCTGTTCTCGAGGAGTTCTTTGACCACCTGTGCCGGTCGTTCGACCACTTCACC
>DUHU01000200.1:0-664 GCA_013330765.1 Candidatus Poseidoniaceae archaeon
GCGCTTCTTGGAGTTCTTGTGAGACTGGAGCTTTCCACCGAAACGGCGGATGACACCTTGCCACCCGTACCCCTTGGTCACGGCGACGACGTCGGTGAGGGATCCCTCATCGTAGCAGTCGGCAAAGCCGTATTCTTCGCCCATGTGCTCTTTGGCGTAGGCAAGTCGGTCGGAGGGGTTGCCACCGGTAAGGCCGATTTCCATGACCTCAGGGACCTTGCTGGGCGTTCCCGACACGGTACCAGGTTGCGTGGCCACGATGAGACGAACTTCGCAAAGATCGGCTTCTTCGAGGGTGGCAAAGTGTGCATCGGTGTCGTGGACCTTGCGGTTGGAGATGCGCTCAAAGACTTCAGGGAACGCGTCCTTGATGTCGCCGCTGGAAAGCCACGCTTCGCCCGCGGCTTGCTTGCCGTAGGGCGTCATGGTGTAGCCGCGAACGCCAAGAATACGCATCTTGGGCACTTCCACGACGGTCACTGGGACACGGACTTCTTGTCCGGCGGTGGTGGAACGTGGGTTGAGGTCACGGGAAAGGACGTGCGTCATCCCGGCCTTCCATCCTGCAAAGCCCTGAACGCGGACTTCGGATGCGTCGGTCTCCGGCCATGCGTTCACGTGGGCGAAGTGGCGCGGGGAGCGCTTTCGCGGGCTAAACGCCATG
>DUHU01000200.1:972-4000 GCA_013330765.1 Candidatus Poseidoniaceae archaeon
TCGCGGGCTAAACGCCATGCTACCGCGGCGTGGGTGGTTTCGCTTGGCCATGGGGTGGTCCTCCTGGTGTATGGTGCAACGTAGAGGCCCCGAAGGGCGTACGAGGGCTCGTCCGGCGTCGGGCGGCCGTGACACGTGTTCGGGTCTCGACGAGTGCGAGACCCGACCGCCGGGATCCTCGAGGGATGGCCCGATGTGTCTGGCTGCCCACCTTGGAGCATTCCGCCGACCGCCCTTCCCTATATGAGCGGTTCGGTATGGGAAACGTGGGCCGCCGTGCACGTCTTGCCTACGTCAGTCTTCAATCGTTGTGGCCAGTCAAAACCACATCCACCCGCTCCGACGACCTTTATCTCCCTTCGACATGGGTGGGCCATCATGCCTTTCGTCACCCATCCCCGGTTGACGGAGGGCGTCGAGGCACGCGGCTACCAAATGGAAGCCGTTGAGACCGCGCTTTCCGGGTCAACGATGGTGGTCATGCCTACGGGCTTCGGCAAATCAGCGGTGGAATGGATGGTGATGGCTCACCACCTCACCGGAGCCGGGAAGATCCTGTTGCTCGCCCCCACGGTCGCCTTGCTGGCTCAGCACCAACGCATGATCCTGGCGCATCTCAACGTTTCCGAAGAGGAGGTCGTGATGTTCACCGGTCAAACGGCTCCCGCCAAACGACCAGACCTTTGGGAACGGGGAACGGTCCTCCTGGCAACCGCCCCAGTGGTGCGGAACGACGCAGCCTCGGGCGCCATCGACCTGGGTGATTTGTCGCTTGTCGTGGTTGACGAGGCTCACCACGCTCGAGGTCAACATGCCTACGCTCAAGTCGCGGACCTCGTACGAAGCACGGCACCGCATGCCTCCGTTTTGGGGGCGACCGCCAGCCCTGGCACAAGCCGGGACGTCATCCTGGAAGTTGAGCGACGGTTGAACGTCGAACGGTGGAGCGTGCATGCCCGGGAGGACCCGGGCTTAGCGCCCTACGCGGTGGACCTGTCCGTGGCCAGCGAACACCTTGCGCTTCCAGAAACCTTGCTTCACCTCATCGCACCGTTGGCGGAAGAAGAGCGTGCCGTGGCTGACCGGCTCCGACGTCAGGGCTACCTCGCCGACACCGGTTACCTGACGGCGTCGATGCTCGACGGTGCCCAACGCAAAGCATCGGCATCGATCGCCCGACGCGACCGGCGGGGCTACGAAGCCGCGCGGGCGGTCTCCGATTTACGACGGCTCCATTTGCTCTTGGACCTGCTCCGCTGCCAAGGCATGGAGGTGGCCAAGGCCTTCCTTGACCGGCAGGCGGCCAAAGGTGGCGAGGAGCGAAAAAAGGTCTCGAGGCTGCTCGACCGTCCCGCCGTTCGTCACCTCCGGGAGAGCTTGGAGACGGTGCCAGAATTGCATCCAAAACCCCACGCTGTCGAACGTCTTTTGGAGACGCGCCACCGGGAAAAAGAGGGAACGAAAACACTGGTTTTCACGGAATACAGGGACACGGTTGACCGTCTGGTAGAACGTCTGTCGTTGAGCGAGCACCTCACACCCATTCCCTTTGTCGGCCAGTCCAAGGCCGGAGAGCGACGTGGAATGACGCAGAAAGAACAGGTGGCACAAATCGACGCCTTTCGCCGCGGAGATGCCAACGTCCTCATCGCCACCTCCGTCGGCGAGGAGGGCCTCGACATCCCTGCTGCGGACCTCGTGGTGTTCTACGAGCCTGTGGCCAGTGCCGTCCGAGCCATTCAACGTCGCGGGCGCACCGGCCGCCACACGGAAGGAGAAGTCGTGATGTTGGTCGCTGAAGGCACGCGAGACGAGCACATGCTCCGTGCATCGGCGGCCAGAGAACGCCGAATGATGGACCACCTTCGACGGCTGGGGCGGACGCGCAGATTGCACGACTACGGCACGGATGAAGATCACCTTGCCGCATTTGAAGTCAACAACGACGGGATCACGATGGCGGCGTCCGAATTTGTGACCATGGAACGAGAGCGGCTGAGGCCGATGGCTCCACCTCCTCCCTCTGAACCGCAGCCTCCGATGCCCGCTGTGCCTGTCCGTCAGCCAGGACAGGTCCGACCAGAAGAACGACGTCACCCTGAGCAGGCCTCGCTCTTCGGATGGGAAAAGCCGCCGGAACAACCGGTGATCGCCGCCCGGCCAAAGCCAACACAGAGCGGCAGCAGCGTCGTCTTGGACGGTCGCGAGACGTCCACTGGCCTTGATGCTCAAGGCCACATGGAAATCGTTCTGGACCGCCGAGAGGCCTCATCCACGCTGGCAGCTGGCCTGCGTGCAAGGGGCATTCGTCCGGTGTTTCGGCACCTGGTCACGGGGGACGTGCGAATCGGACCACGCTTGCTGTTGGAGCGAAAGACGGCCAAGGACCTGCACGCTTCCGTGCGTGACGGTCGCTTGCTTCGTCAGGTCCACCGCCTTGCTGCCGCTGCACCGAGGGCAGGACTCTTGTTGGAAACTGGGACCGGGCTGGAAGGCGGCACCCACCCAAACGCGGTGCATGGAGCGCTTGCTTGGATGGCCTTCGACCTCGGTTTGTCCGTCATCTGCGTTCGCGACGCAAGTGAATCTGCAGCCTTCCTTGCCTTGGCAGCCCGTCGGGAGATGGCTTGGCTTGATGCCTTGGAGAGCGCTCATTCTGGCAAACCCTTGGACGAGGCACAAGGTGCGCTTCAAGCCGCTCAGAGAGCACTGGAGGCCGAAGACGAAGGGGGCGAGATGAACCAGCGTTGGACCGCCGCCTCACGCCGAAGGCGCAGCGCCTTGTTGGAAGCCATCGAAGGCATCGGACCGGTCACGGCCACGGCCTTGGCCGAGGCTTTCGAATCCATTGCTGCGGTGGCGAACGCCAGCGTGGAAGAATTGGCAGAGGCTTCCGGGATTGGACCGGGTCGGGCCGCAGAGGTCCATCGTGCGATGCACGGTTGACCCGATGCGCGCTTCGGAACATCCGGGTCCTGTTGAACCCGGTGTGTCGAACAGAGCAAGCTCAGCCGCCAATGACCCGCAC
>DUHU01000135.1:0-1254 GCA_013330765.1 Candidatus Poseidoniaceae archaeon
ACGAGCCGATCCACACCACGGTCCTGTGCGGTTCGTGTGCCCATCTCGCCGAAATGGACGGCCCTCGACCTGCAACGTTCAGCTGTCCCGGCTGTGGCTTGCTGCTGTGGGAAGACGAGGAAGAGTGACCCTCGCCTCGGATGGGTTGAAGGCGGCATCGCGGCTCCCAAGAGCGTGGCCACCCCTGCCCTGACCAATCCCGAGCGTCGGCTTGCCGTCGCGATGCGGTCGGCAGCGGAGGCGTCGTGGGACGTGGCCTCCATCCTCGAGGCCTGTGCTTGGTCGGACCAAGCGGTCGCCAGCGGGGCCGCCGTCGGCTTGGTTGACCACGGCCTCATCGAGCAACACGACGCAACCACGTCCATCGTTCACCTCGGCGAACACGGCAGCACGGCCCTGAAGCACGGTCTGTTGGAAAGCCGGTTGCTCGCATGGATGAGCGGATCCGAGCGTCCCGACATGGCCAGCCTCAACCAGAACTTTGAGCGCCATGAATCTGGGCCTGGCATCGGCCTGCTCAAGGCGCTCGGGGTGAAGATCGAACAGGGCGTGTTGCAATGCGACGACCTCGCCACCGCTCAGCAAACGGTTGCAGACCGCACGGCCTTCCTCACTTCGCTTCCCACCGACGAGGCGCTGGCGGACGCCGCCATGGTGGAGCATTTCCGTCGTCGCCGTGGCCTCATCGAAGTCGAGTCCACCGTGCACCGCACGTGGACGACGCTCCCTGCCTTGCAGGAACTCGACGACGCCATGCTCGTGGAGAAGACGACCGTCGGGGAAATCACGCCTGAATTGCTGCAGCAGCGTGAGGCGTGGGAAGCGGCGGAATTCCGCCGTTTCGACGTGACCCTGCCGTCCGCCACTCCGCGGATGGGGCGCACCCATCCGATGCAGGCGCTCATCGAGCGCATCCGCACGATTTTCCTGGAAATGGGCTTCAGTGAACTGGTGGACGATTACGTTCAGACCGCCGGCTGGAACATGGACGCCCTGTTCATCCCGCAAGACCACCCCGCCCGTGAGATGCAGGACACCTTCTACCTCGACCAACCCAAGTCCATTGACCTCGATGATGACGTGATGCAAGCATGGAAAGCCATTCATGAGCACGGAGGGGAAACGGGCTCCACCGGTTGGGGTGGCTCCTATTCAACCGAGGTCTCTCAACGCCCCCTGCTTCGCACGCACACAACGGTCAACACGATTCAGTACCTCGCCGACCATCCGACCGAAGCATGCCGTGTGTTTTCG
>DUHU01000135.1:1414-5100 GCA_013330765.1 Candidatus Poseidoniaceae archaeon
CCAGTGGCGGGCCATCCACGAACACGGTGGCGACACCGGCAGCCGCGGATGGGGCGGGTCCTTCTCCGACGACATCGCGCGTCGCGGTCTGTTGCGCACCCACACCACGGTCAACACGATTCAGCACCTGGCCAAGCACCCGACCACGCCCTGCCGCGTGTTCTCCGTCGACCGCGTGTTCCGAAAGGAAGCCATCGACCGCACGCACTTGCCCGAATTCCATCAGATCGAGGGCATCATCATGGAGGAAGGCGCTGACCTGCCGATGCTCGTCACGACACTGCGAACCTTCTACGCCAAGATGGGCTACCCCGAGGTCCGTGTCCGACCTGCTTACTTCCCCTACACCGAGCCGAGCCTCGAAGTCGAGGTCCGATGGCGCGGCAAGTGGCTCGAATTGGGCGGCGCCGGCATCTTCCGCCCCGAGGTCACCGAACCCCTCGGCTGCATGGCTCCCGTCTGCGCCTGGGGCATGGGCCTCGAACGCTTGGCGATGCTCGTGCTTGGGTTGGACGACATCAGGCAACTGTACATCTCTGACCTCGCGTGGCTGCGCGACCAACCCATGCTCTGAGGTGGACGCGTGACCCTGCGCCCGTTCCATCTGGCCTTTCCCGTGACCGACCTCGATGCAGCACGCGCGTTCTACACCGGCGTGTTGGGCTGTGACGTGGGACGCAGCAAAGCCGAATCGTGCGTGTTCAACCTCCACGGCCACCAGATCGTCGCGCACCGTGTGGCCGAGATGCCGCCGCTGTCGACCAACCCGGTCGACGGCAAGGCCGTTCCCGCGATGCACTTCGGCCTCGTGCTGGCGTGGGACGAATGGCACGCGATGCGCGCACGGCTTGAATCGGCAGAACAGCCCTTCGTGGTTGGACCCTACCTGCGCTACGAGGACCAGCCCGGCGCCCAAGCCACGATGTTCATTCAGGACCCTGCGGGCAACCATTTGGAATTCAAGGCCTTCAAGGACGACGCGATGATCTTCGACGCTTCATGGGGCCAACGCTCGCCCGAAGCGTGAAAGCACACACCGAGGTGGACAAACCGTGGCCGAAGCACAACGCTTGGACGGACGCGAATGCGCCGCCGCCCTTGACCAGAAGACCGCCGCCCGAGCCGCTGCCCTTACCGAAAAGGGCGTCCAGCCTCACTTGGCGGTGGTCATCGTCGGCGACGACCCTGCTTCGCACGTCTACGTGCGCTCCAAGGTCAAGGCCTGTGAACGCCTTGGGCTGATCTCCACTCACGTCGAACGCCCTGCCACCACCACGCAGGAGGAACTTGAGGCGATCGTGGACGGCCTCAACGCCGACGCCACCGTCCACGGCATCCTCGTCCAATCTCCGCTGCCTGCGCACCTCGACGAAGGGGCCATCACGGACCGCATCGACCCGGCCAAGGACGTCGACGGCTTTCACCCGGTCAACCTCGGACGGCTTGTGCAAGGACGCACCGATGGCCTGCTTCCCTGCACGCCCTCAGGCGTGATGGAGATGCTGCGTTGGGCGAAGGTTCCCCTCCAGGGCCAGCGGGCCGTGGTGCTCGGCCGAAGCCGCATCGTCGGCATGCCGATGGCGTTGCTCTTGGCGGCGCGTGGCGCGGACGCCACCGTCACCGTCGTGCATTCGCGTACCGAAGACGTGGCGGACCGATGCCGCGAGGCCGACGTCATCGTGGCCGCCGTTGGACGTCCAGACATGGTGCAAGCCGATTGGGTCAAACCCGGCGCCACGGTGGTGGACGTCGGGATCAACCGCGTGGACGACGACAGCCGCGAGCGCGGATGGCGCTTGGCCGGTGACGTCCACCCGGACGTGAGCGGCGTTGCTGCATGGCTCTCGCCGGTGCCTGGCGGGGTTGGACCGATGACCATCGCGATGCTGATGGCCAACACGGTTCGCGCCGCTGAAGGCCTCCAATGAGTCGCCAACGGGTTCTTGACCCAAGGGGGCGGACGGTGGGTCGATGGAAGCACGGCGACCAAGGCTGTCCCGGTTGTCTGGCGTGGCTGCCATCGTGCTATTGGGATTGACCCTCATCAATGCCTTTGCTGGTCGCTGGCCCGGCCACGCAGGCCTGAAGTTCCGCATTCAACCCTACGTTCTGGCCCGCTTGGACCGCTTCGACGGAACGTGGTGGGAGCCAACCGGATGGTACCATCAGGAAACCGTCGCCGCCGTCGCGGTGGTGGCCTTGCTCATCGTCCGGAAACGTGCGTCCCGGCCTCGCCCCGTTCCGACCCTTCAGCAACGGTCCATCTCAGACCAACTCGAATCCTTCGAATCGGGCGGCATCACGGTCCGTTCCGCTCCGCAACTCGGGGGCGCTTCGGCGACCACACAGGCCATCGTCCAGAGCATCCTCGGCAACGAACCCGAAGCGCAGCGCGACGTGTCCGCCGCGATCGCGCACCTCGACACCGACGAAACCGGACAAGAAGCAGCGCGCATGGTCGCGGCCGCGAAGAATCCGCAACCTGCCATCGTGCGTGAGGCCCCTCCGATGGAGGCTGCACCGTCCATGGACCTCGCGTTGCCCACGATGGACGAAGCGCCCACGGCGCCCGAACTCCCTGCAGAACCGGAGGCACCTGCTTCAGCACCGGAAAGCGTGACCTCCGCGCCCGTAACGTCCGTCCCCCTCCCCGTCCTTCCAAAGCCTACGCCGGCCCCTGCGCCCGCGCCGGTCGAGCAACCAAAAACCGACGACCACGGTCTCGATGGTTTGCTCGACGGTTTGGACCGCTTGTTCGACGAACCGGTGGAAGACGCCCAACGCAGCGTTGACGACGACGGGATGGGCGATTTGCTCGACAGCCTGGACGACTTGTTCTGAGGTGCAGTCATGTGGTGCTCCGACGTTGACCTGCACTCGCATTCCACCCACAGCGACGGCACGTTGAGCGTCAAGGCGCTCGCTGCCAGCATGGCGCGTGAAGGGGTCCAAGTGTGGAGCCTGACCGACCATGACACCACCTCGGGTTGGGAGGAGGCCGCAGCGGAGGCAAAGCGGCACGGCATGGCCTTCCTTCCCGGCGTGGAATTGACTTGCATTCCCGCACTGCAACCGTCCGAAGACGCCGCTCGCGAAGGCTCGTGGCATCTTCTTGCCTACCTCCCTGGCGACGTCGGAAGGCCGGAAGTCCGTGAACTCCGAACGTGGATCGCAGGATTGACCGAAGCCAGAGGACCGCGCATGAGCCAGATGATCGCACGCCTCGGAACCCTTGGCATCGACGTGGACGAAGCCAAGGTTCTCGCACGTGCCAACGGCGCTGTGGGACGCCCTCACCTTGCAGCCGAACTGCTCGACATGGGCGTGGTCGACACCTTCCAGCAAGCCTTCGACGACTGGATCGGCGACGGCGCTCCGGCCAACGTGGAACGCCCGCGTCCCTCCATTCAGGAGGCCAGCGAACGCGTTCACGCGGCCGGTGGATTCTGCTCGCTGGCTCATCCGGTCTACTACGGCGTGGACATCGACGAGATCGTGGACCTGCTCTGCACCTTGGGAATCGAAGCCGTGGAAGCCTTTCATGGCGGACACACCGACGCCTACCGAGACAAGGTATGGCAAGCAGCGTTGAAGCGTGGGTTGGCCGTAACGGCAGGCTCGGACCATCACGGTCCCGAGCATCACCCACGACCTGGGCATCGACCGGTGCCTCTGGCCGACGTGCA
>DUHU01000125.1:0-649 GCA_013330765.1 Candidatus Poseidoniaceae archaeon
GAGTTGAGCGACACCCATGCCGGTCTTTCCGAGGTAGAAGTTGTGCACGCCAAGTGGGCCAAGGAAAAAGGCCAGCAAAAAGGCAATCATCTTTTGCTTGGGGGCTGCGGCGGGCATTGAGGCTTGCATTTGTGGGGCTGCTTCCATGGTGCAACTTCCTTGCTCCGGGTTATATCCCTTCCTCCGAATGGAAGTGGCGAATCGCTGCTTCACACCAAGGGGCGGCCTTGGCCATCGGTGAGGCTGCCGGTGGCCATCATGATGAGTTCAATCAGGGCCCAAATGCCGGTGATGATCGAACCAAGCCCAAAGGTCAGGACCGTGATGAGCAACTGCGCGACACCCCTTCCGGTGTGGCCGAGGTAGAAGTTATGCACGCCAAAGACGCCCAAGAAAAGAGCGAGAAGCACGCCAATGAGCAGTTGTTTTGGTGGATTTTGCTGCATGACCATTTGACCGTTTGCCATCATCATGGGTTGGGCTCCGGGCATGGCTGCAGTTTGGGCCATTGGAATGGCGACCGGCTGGCCAGTGTCCACGACCTGATATCGACCCAGTTGGGCGACTTGCGTTTGCTGTGGCGCTTCGGCTTGGGCGGCCTCCCAAGGGGCGTTCGTTCCCGGCTGCATGGGCGTTCCTAGGCCTCCTG
>DUHU01000125.1:961-6326 GCA_013330765.1 Candidatus Poseidoniaceae archaeon
GGCCTCCTGCCACATCAAGATGCCCCTTTCTGAGCGGCTCACTCGGTCGTCATCTTCATTCGGGTCGCCCGTGTGCGTGGCGCATGGGTGCACCACGTATCTTGGCCGTCGCCCTCGTCGCCCTCTTGATGGCACCCCTGAGTGGATGCCTTGCACCCGTCCCTGGTGCGGTCATCGAAGGCAGTCCCGGACAACTCTTGCCCGAAGGACAGACGCTGATCCTTCCGACCGTCGCACCAGGTCCGTTCTCCTTGGACGAAGCTCCGTGGTGGGAGCGCACCACGCTTGACCTCGATCGCAACGGCATCCACGACGCCTTGGACGACGCCAACGGGATGGTTTGGGTGGGCCTCTCGTACGGCGTTGCCGTCAGCGACACGCACACAGCAGCCCTCGAAGCCATGGGATTGCAGGTCGAACTTGTGATTCCTGCGGTTGATGCGGTCTTGCTTGGTGAAGTTCAGGCAAACCTTGTGCCCCTCTTGAGGGCCCTCGACGACGTGGTGATGGTCGAAGCCTACGGAGAACTGGTCCTGTGGGGCGACGTGCAAACGCCAGCGGTCAAAGCCAGTTCCTCTGAGGTCTACCCTGAAGGTGCCTGGGACCTCGGCGTCAGCGGCGAAGGCATCGTCATCGCCATGGTCGACACAGGTGTGGACAACGAGCATCCCGGACTGAACGAGAAGTTCGTAGCGGGGTACGATGCGGTGTGTTTCTTGCACAGTGCTGTTCACCAATGTGCTCTCGCCGGAGGTCGGGCCGAAGACGGCTCCTTTGACCCCGACGACGGGCATCAACACGGCACGGCCTGCATGGGCATGGCCGCCGCCACAGGGAAGATGGCCGACGGCACCGCCTCAAACTTCACCGGTTCTGCCCCTGACGCAGCGTTGGTGGACGTACGCATCGGAACGGACGTGGGCGCGGGTCCTTTCGAAAACTACCTCATCCCTCAGGAGTTCTATGAATCCGCCATGAACGGGCTTCAGTGGATCATCGATCACAAAGACGACGCATGGGCCGGCGCCGACGAATCTGAGCACGGCATCGACATCATCTCCCTCTCTTGGGGCATCACCAGCCACGAGGGTGGAGGTTCCGACGGCGAAGACATGCACAGCCGCATCCTCAACGAAGCCATGGAAGCCGGCGTGGTGGTCAGCGTTGCAGCAGGAAACGATGGGCCGGACAACGACGGTCTTTCCGGAATGGGATCCTCGTCGCTGTCCATCACCGTTGGCGCAACCGACGACAAGGACACCGTCGACCGCGAGGACGACACCGTGGCGGGGTATTCCTCTCGGGGTCCACGTCGCGACAACGGCGACGGCAATCCGTTGAACGAACTGAAGCCAGAGGTGACGGCTCCGGGCACCAACATCGTCCAAGCGGAAGGTTGCGTGACCAGCGCGGGGTGCCACAACGACGTGCCCGGGCAAGATGCCGCCGACAACGGATACACGAACCGAGGATCTGGGACGTCGTATGCCACACCTTCCGTTTCGGGAATCATCGCCTTGATGATGGAAGCAAATCCCGACCTTTCGCCCTTGGAAATCAAAGAGATCTTGAAATTCACCGCAGAGCGGCGTGGTGAGCCTTCTGCACCGGACGTGGATCCCTTTTGGAACCGAGATTTCGGTTGGGGCATGGTCGATGCACGCGCCGCGGTGGAAATGTCCCTGATGTTGCTTGAACAGGGTACCACTGGAGGCATCGACGTCAGCGCACAGGCCCACCTCACCAACGTCACGACCGCGTCAAACGTGGTCACGCTCACCGGAGAAGCATGGGCCCAAGGAGCGCCCCTTCTGGCCGTAGAATACCGTGTCAACGGAGGCGAGTGGCGCTCGGCCAGCTTTGATGCCGACCTGGCCGCGCTTGGTCCGCTCGAGCGTTTGGCGTGGACCGTCGCGCTTGACGCCACGGCCTTTGGTCCCGGCGAGCACCAAGTCGAAGTTCGAGCGATCACCGAGGACGGTGTCTCGTTGAGCAACCTCGCCACCTTCAACGGCGCGACCTCGGGCGACGGCATGGGTGGGAGCGCTTCTCCAATGGCCTTCGTGGTGGTGCTGCTTGCCTTGGCGCTCACGGTGGCGGTCCTGATCCAAAGCCGAACCGAATCCCCGGTTCGCTTGACGGAGGAAGACGATCCCAAAACGTACGGTGCGGGTATCGCGTCCAGCGAAAAGGGCTCAGGCTAGGCGTTCGGACCCCCCCACGTCTTGAAAAGCGAACACGGAGTGGATGACGCATGCGGACATACGCTGCACGGGCCCGGGCGATTCAGCCCACAGGGGTGCGGAAGATGTTCGATTTGGCCGGTGAAGACACCATCTCATTCGGCCTCGGAGAACCAGATTTTCAACCACCTCCTGTGGCCATCGAGGCCTTTCACAAGGCCATGCTTGACGGGCGCAACAAGTACACCACCACCGCCGGCCTTCCAGCGTTGCGTGACGCCATCGCGAAGGGATGGGAGGCGTACGCTCCTGGCATGAATGCAGACAACGTCTGTATCACCATGTCAGGGACCAACGCGCTGATGAACCTCTTCCTCACTTTGCTTGACCCCGGCAAGAAGGTGCTGCTCCCGGAACCGTACTTCCCCCTTTACGGCCCCGATGCGACCTTGGTGGGGGGAAGCCCCACGTACTATCCATGTCGCTTTGAGCACGAATTTGTCCCGCAGGTGGATGAACTCGAGGCCTTGGTGGACGAGGACACGACGGCCATTCTCTACAATTTCCCGTCCAACCCCACTGGAGGCACCATCAATGCCGAACAACGGGATGCGCTTCTTGAGTTCGCTCGGAAGCACGACCTATGGATCATCAGCGACGAGGTGTACGATCGCATCATCTTCGAAGGGGAGCACGTGTCTTTCTTGGGCGCCGGATATGATCGCGTCTTTGTAGTGAATTCCTTTTCCAAGACCTTTGCCATGACCGGCTGGCGCATCGGATACGTGATCGCCGAAAACGTCGAACACATGCGTCAGGTCACCAAAATCCAGTACTATCTCACGGCTTGTCCAAACGACGCCATGCAATACGCTGTCTTGGCTGCCATCGAAAACGCCCCGGATTATCCGGACGTGCTCTCAAAGGAGTTCCAGTCACGCTCCGAGTTGATCGCCGACCGACTGAACGCCATGCCAGGCGTCCAATGCCATCGTCCGAAGGGGTCAATCTACGTCTTTCCAAGGGTCGAGGTGCCGGGCATGACCAGCGAAGCCTTGGCCCTCGAGGTCCTCAAAGACGGCGTGCTTTGTTCTCCTGGAACGGCTTTCGGACCCAGCGGCGAGGGGCATCTTCGCTTCGCGTACACCATCGGCCGAGAAGACATCGCTCGTGGCATGGACCTGTTCGAAGGCACCCTGCGACGACTCCGTGGGTGATGCGTGGTGTCGCTTCTCGGCGTCGTGTTTCGACTCCTCCTCGGGCTGCTGCTCGGCCATCTTCTCCCTCGTTTACCCATGCTCATCCTTTGCCGAACCAAAGGCTTCAATCTCCGCTTTTCACCTCACCCAGCTCCTCTTCGGCTTGAACCACACCTGACCGCGCGTGTTCTTCTCATGCGCCGCCTGTGGTGGGGGGTCCTTCCGCTCACGCTCATTCCGCTCTTGTTTGGTGCCGCCAGCTTGCAGAGCGGGAATGGTGCCTTCGGTTTCGGGCTTTGGGCGGGTGCCGGCTGGACCGCGATTCAACGCTTGGTGGCTCTCACGGACGCTCAGGCCGTCCCCGTGAGCGTGAACACAGCCCACCGGCTTCAGGCCGTGATGGACGCCTGCGAGAGCGATTCTGCCTGCTGTGCCCTCCCTGATCCGGTGTGGGAAGTGATGAGCGTTCGTTGTGCGGCGTGCCGGAACGTGCTGGATCCCATGCCCCGGCCGGATTTGGGACGTCCACGCACGGAACGCTTGCCAATGGCGATGCTGAGGCTCTGGATGGCGGACGGCCACGCTCTTGGCCCTTCGGAGCAGCAACCCTAGGTCCAAGGTCGGGCTCGCAGCGGTCTCGAAACGGACCAACCTCATAGCCTGTCCAAGGTCAGGAGAACCGATGCAGCCACGGCGGGCTCCCCTGCTGCCACGGCTTTGGCTCAGTTTCATCCTCCTTTTGCAGGTCTTCGCAACACCTTTTGTCGCGTTCAGCCTGACCTACTTGCTTCAGTTTGAATGGAACGATGCGCAAGCGTCGCTCCAATTTCGCTTTGACATGATGCCGTGGATCACCGCCGCCTCGTTGAGTTACGGGATGCTGGCGTTCTTGCTCGCGGCCGTGTTTGGAGGTTGGCGCCCCTTGCCGGTGGTCGAACGTGGAGGATGGGCGGCCGCCCTCGGATTCTCTCGGTCACCACGCCAAGCGGATTTGATTCGAAATGCAAGGCATGACTACGCCCAATCCAGCCACGGGCGTCTGGCCCTCCTCACCCACGATCGAATCCAACAAGGTCACCCCATCACCGTCACGCACGGCGGTTTGATCCTCCTTGCCGTGCCCTTCCAGACCGTGCTGGTGGTGCTTCCCATCGCGCTCATCGTGGCGATGCCGGAAGGGTTGGTGCACGAAGACCGGCATCTGGTGATGGCCTTCCTGCTCTACGTGCTCGCGTTGCTCTTCACGTTCCGCATCTATCACCTGTTTGCCGCTCGACTCGTTGGCGCGGCGGCCACCATGCGGCGTTTCCTCATCACGGTCACCCGTCTGTCCAACCTTGCCCCCATCTTCGTGCTGTGGCTCCTTGGCCGCCTGGCGAGCACCATTGTTCTGGCTTGGTTCGGCAGCGATGTGGATTTGACGATGAACCTTGAACAAGCGGTTTTCAGCACCCTGCTCGGTGACGCGGTTGTTCCGGACAGTTCCTTCCTCGACCTGATGACGGCCCTCGCGGTGATCCCCTTGTCGGTGCACGCCACCCTTGCGTGTTTGGAAGGTGGCGGCCTGACCGTGCCTCGATGGTTGAGGCCGTCTGAGGAGCGTGAAGAGCACGCGCAAGAAGTGGCTGCTCAACGCCGGCAGGACCGATTCCAAGCCATCGTTGAAGCCGTTCAACCCCGCGTTCCGCTGCCGCTCAACCTCGACATGGGAAGGGCCGCCCCTTCCGAGCCAACGGAAGACCAGTCCGACGGCAACGAAGCGGATGCATCGGGCTCCTTTTCCGTCCGAGGCCTCGGTTGAGTCTTGGACAGGCCACGGCGACCTTCATATGCCCGTCCTGTGTCGCTTAACCGTGACTTCCATGTCCCACCGACGAGCCGTCCTTCTTGTTGGCCTGCTTCTGTTGAACAGCCTCGCCCTTGTGGTGACGGCACAAGGCGCCCACGGGCGCGGTGGGTCCAAGGACGATTTCCTTGTGAATA
>DUHU01000276.1:0-2154 GCA_013330765.1 Candidatus Poseidoniaceae archaeon
GGCGCAGCCAATGATGCAACAGCCGCAACAGGCGATGCCTCAGGCCGCGGTTCAACCTCAACCGGTCGTTCAGCAACCGGCCGTTCAGCCCCAACAGCAGGTGGCGCACGCGCCCGCACCTCCGACGCAGATGCAGACCGCACCGCCGCCTCCCGCACAACCGACGACGGTGTCGGATTACACGGGCCTCCAACCCGGTGGCACATACGACCAATCGACGGGTCAAACGATCTACGTCCAACCCGATGGAACGCGGTGGCAGATGATGCCGGACGGCAGCTTCACGCGCCTTGGTTGAGCAAGGTCAAGCGTGTTTCCTGCCCACCGCGATTCCTGCAAGGGAAATCATCGCCAAGGTGGCGAACATGCTCACCGACGGAACCGGGTCTTCACCGCCGATCACCTGGGCATCGACGATGGATTCGACGGCGTAGATTTCGACTTGAACATCAATCATGCTCGTGCATGCGTGGCACGGTTGGTCGTCAGCCGTTGATTCCACGGCCACGGTCGAACTGAGGGTCAAACGGTGGGACCCGTTTTGCAAGGCCTCCCACGTCGACGTGTTCAATTCGCCGTCGGACGTTTCACCGACAAAAATCTCGAACAAGGTCGGTCCAATTTCGTTCACACCCAGGGCGACGGTGATCACTGGAGCCGAGGTGGTGAGGTTGTGTGGTGCCAAGGCGTCGTTCAGCGCGGTCAAATTGAGTTGGAAGTACTCCATGGCGTTGCCGTTGTGTTCCATCTTTACCGCATCGCCGACGCTTTGGCTGGCGTCGTTTGCGAACACCGTGAAGGTCAGCGGTGCGTCGTAACCGACGGTGTACGAGCTGTAGGCTGAGACGTGCACAAGAATGTCGTTTGTGTCTTCGATCACGGTCGGTGAGGGGACGTTGTTGACGGTGTGGACGATGGCCTTGATGCTCACCACGTGGGTGGCGTTGTCGATGCCTTCGTTCGCCCCGACGGTCACGTTGACGATGACCGACTCGCCGGCGGAGACGTTGAATTCCGTTCCCTCAAGGAATCCGAGGGACAATCCCGAGTCGGCGCTGCCGCTCAGATGGCTTTCTTCGTCTTCTGAGTGAGGATTTGTGATGGTGCACATGACCTCCATTGAACCGTTTTCCGTCTCAGGAGATGCATCGAGGGTGATGCTTGCGGGCGAGCAATCCAGGTCCACCTGGCCCGGGGGGTTTTGTGCCTGCACCGACGGGAAGCAGGAAAGAAGCATTAACGCCACGAGAAGGTACAGCACACGATTCATGTCGAAAACTCGCGCTTTCCTTGGTTTAGGCTTGCCGCCCACGGTTGGTGAACAACTCGGGTTCTTGACGGGCGACCCTTCCACTCGGGACAAGAGAAGCGTTCCTTCAACTGAGGTCCGCCAGTTTGAGTTTCTTGACCGGTGAAGCGATGCCGAGGTCTTCAGGGAAGTGCATGGAAGCCTCAGGAATCGGGATGGGAACCATCTCGTTGCCGATCAGCGCCACGCGGCTTGGTCGGCTCTCGGACAAGATGCGCATGTCGACCTGTGGCGCAAGGGACTCGGAGAAGGCCAGGATGTCCTCGTGGGAGGGCATGTTGTCGATGCTCAGGTGCTCGCGGCTGTGGCCGACGTACACGTAGCCCTTGGCTTCGATCCAATCTGGGTCGGCGCGGCGGTCAAGTGCAGCAAATTCGCGGATGTGGTTTTCGCTCATGTTGACGCCCTTCATCAGTGTGTGACGGCAGACGATGCGGGTGTCGAGCGAAGGCAGCAGATCGATGGTCTTCTCGAATTGCTCCCACGCACCGCTGTTCCACTTTGGCCGGCAGACGTCGTCGAAGACCTGCTTGTTGGGCGCGTCCACGGAGACGTAGAGTTGTGTGGGCAGCGTGTCCAACTTCTCGAGGACCTTGGGCAAAGTGCCGTTCGTGACCAACATTGTCGTCATGCCGTGCTGGTGGCAGAGGTCCATGTACTCGGCCAAACGGGTGTAGAGGGTGGGTTCACCGTTGAGGGAAATGGCGACGTGCTTGGGGTCTTGTGCTTCTGCGAATTTCTCAGGGTTCACCTTGTCGTTGCCGCCGAAGCCGGTCAAAAGCCGGCGCTGTGCGCGGACGGATTCGTAGAGCAGGTCCAGTGGGTCTTGGTCGGTCAACTCCAGC
>DUHU01000276.1:2493-7652 GCA_013330765.1 Candidatus Poseidoniaceae archaeon
CGGTTCACGCCAGCAGTAGGTGCACGCCAGGTTGCACTGGTCGACCACGGGCGACATCTGCATGCAGGTGTGGCTCTTGACGCCGTAGAAGGTGCCCATGTAGCACGCGCGGTCGCGCAGGAGGGACTCTTTGGTCCAGTGGCAGGTCTTGACGCCGCCGTGCTCCCCAACGATGTGGTAGCGTTGCTTCTGCAAGGTTGCTTTCAGTGCTGGATCCATGCCCATGGCCTTCGCCTCCCTGAGTGCCAGGCCCACGGTCGGCATGGCCGGTCGGGGCGGACTCGGGCGGTCAGAGGGCCGTGCCTGACTTCTTCAATCGGTCGGCTGAGGGTGGGACGGAGGTTTTGACCTGTCAACCTCAAAACAGGTCGTGCCCTCTTCTTTCCATGCGCGCCACCTTCGCTCACGGCCTGTGGAGCAGCCCCGACAGCGGCAAGGCCGAATGGCTGCGTTCGCACGGCTGGGAGGTGCACGCGCTCGACATGCGCAAGCACGGCTGGGATCAAGCCAGCCAAACGCGCGTCGTGCTCGAGGCCATCGACGAGATGGGTCCCTTTGACGTGCTGATCGGGTCGTCCTTCGGTGGTCTCGCCACCGCCAATGCCGCGGCGCAGCGGCCCGACCTTGACCTTCGGTTGGTGCTCCTCGCTCCGGCTTTTGGCTACCTCGATTTGCTTCGGGCCGACCTCGGTGAAGCGGGCATGGCGGCCTGGGAAGCGTCGGGAGCGCACACCTTCCATCCTCCCGGCTGGGAGGAGCCTGTCGTGCTTCCGTGGTCCTTCGTGGAGGCGGCCAAGCCGCTGGCGTGGCCCGCTTTGCCGCACCCAACGGCCATCCTCCACGGCTCGAACGACGTGGTCGTGCCGCTGTCGCACAGCAAGCAGATCTTGGCAGACAACCCCCGTTCCTCCCTTGTCGTGGTCGAAGACGACCATCGCCTTCAGGCCAGTTACGCCGACATGAAGCGCTTGGCCGAGGTCCTCAAAAACGGTTGAATTTCTACACCGGTGCAGAAATTGCATCGTCGGTGTGCCTCACTTCACCACTCATTTATATCGGACCGGCGCCAAGTAAATGGTGAGGAACACACGCATGGACATCTACTTGGAACGCTTTGTGAACGACGCGATGGACCGTCAGGTCCACAGGAACGGCATCTTTGGGCAGCGGATGCGCAAGCTCACCCGCTCGCTCCTTGGATGCCCTGCGCTGCGGTACGGTGGCACCCATCGGATCAGCAGCCGCACGGGGGTGAAGGCATGAGGGACGCTTGGTTGGACCTCTACATCACCGACATCCTCGATCAGCAGGTGCACCGCAACGGCATCCGTTTCCTTCCGAAGTGGCTTCGCTGGTTTCGATCATGATGCAACCACCGGTCCCATGAACATGGGTTGAAATACCATTTTCCTAGCCGGAAAATCACATGATGCTCCGCATTGAAGACCTGACAAAGGCATTTGGCTCGGGCTCCAACAAGCTCCAGGTCCTCAAAGGCGTGGACATGACCATGGAAGAAGGGGAAATGGTGGCCCTCATGGGCCCGTCAGGGTCAGGAAAATCCACCCTGCTCAACATCATTGGCGGCCTGTTGGCAGGCGATGAGGGAAGCATCACGCTGGACAAGCGAACCTACGGCCTCAAAGGTCCCGCAAGCGTCGTTGACGTCCGTCGTTCCCAAGTGGGCTGGATTTTCCAGGACTTCCACCTCATCGACGGCCTCTCGGCCATCGACAACGTCGCTTTTGCGCTCGAAGTTGCGGGTGTCCCCTCCAAAGAAGCGGAACGCCGTGCCGTGGAGGCGTTGGAACGCGTCGGTCTTGGCGATCGCATGGAACACGTCCCTGAACAACTGTCTGGGGGTCAACAACAGCGTGTGGCCATCGCACGTGCCATCGCCGGTGAACGACGTCTTCTCCTTGCGGACGAGCCAACAGGAAACCTCGACATTGCAAGTGCAGCAGAGGTGCTCGCCTTGTTCAAGTCCTTGTGCGCGGACGAATCGAAGTCGATGTCCATCCTGATGGTGACCCACGATCCGGACTTGGCTTCCAAGGCCGACCGCATGCTTCTCTTGCGCGACGGCCAGACGGTGGCCTCCGACATTCGGAGCGCATGGGGCCTTGATGAGGAAGGTGAGGAAGAATGAGCGACGAAGGACGCATGGCCCGGATGAAGGCCCGCTTGTCCTCCTTGCAGGACGCCCCAAACGCCCTCCGGTTGGCCACCCAATCCGCATGGCGCGGTCGCGAGCGTGGGCTTGCGGTCGTGGCGGGCGTGTTCCTCGCCAGTTTGGTCATCACCACCGTGCTGTCCTACGGCGTCGGACTGTCGCAAATTTTCTTCCAAGAATCACTCGAGAGCGAGGTCTACGATGCCAAGGTGGAATTCCGTCGTGCGCCCGCAGAGGGCGCGTCAGGTTGGACGAACGACACCGCCGAGTTGCGGTCCGTCTGCACCGAATTGCTCGACGGTTTCGTCGAATTTGAGGACTGCATGGTGGTCCTTGGGCGGCAAGGTTTGCACACCACCTCGTTCTTTTCCGAGGAATTCGCCTATGCCCAACCGCTGGAGATCACCAGCGTGGTTGACGACACGAACGTCAATTGGACGGACGACGTCTTTGACTATCCTGAATTGGGGGATGCAGGCCCTCCAAGTTCAACCGTTCGAGCGGTTCGGTTCATCGACGACAGCGGCTTTGACGGCGTCTTTGCCGATCGCATCAAGGACACCGTGATCACCGGTTTGGGCGAATGGCCCAACGCAACGACGGCCGTGGCCGACCGCAGCGTCATGCTTCCCGCCAGCGTCGCTTCCGACGCCAGGGCGGAAGTGGGTGACGTGCTGGAATCGCTGACGTTCGCCATGGTCGTGGACCGGAACCTTGCCGTAGAGGGCGGGATTTCTGAATCGGACTGTGAAGGCGGGGACATCAAGGCCAGCGAGAACGGCATGGTGTACTGCCGCATCTTGGTCACCGTCTCCAACCTCACCGTTGCGGGCGTTTACGAGGAAGCCCCCTTGGCGAACCCCACCATCCCCGCCAACGCCCTGGTCGTGCACCTTGACGTCCTCGATGAGGCACAGCAGAAGACGCTGATGGACAACGATCACGTCTACCTCGCGGTGGCCATCGATCGTGCAGCGTTGCCGACCTCGTCCACCGCGGACGCGGCCGAATGGCTTGACAACGTGCAACGCCGCGTCGGGCAAGGGAACTACACGGACGCGGGCATTTCCCTGGTGTACATCGACATCATTGGAGGAACCATCAGCTTCCTGAACATCTTCCTCGGCCTCATCCAGACCTTCGATTACATCATCATGGTCCCCATCGTCATCCTCTCTCTGTCCGTGCTGGTGTACGGTCTTGTGCTCTCTTTGGAGCAACGGCGGCGCGAAATTTCGATCCATCGGGTCATCGGTGCAGACGCCGATCGGCTCCAGCGGATGGTGCTCGTCGAATTGGGCGTCATGGCCCTCGTGGCCTGGTTTGCAGGGTACGTGCTGGCGTTGGCCGCGGTTCCTGGGGTGTTGTCCGCCGTCGGATTCATGGCCTTCGAACCGTCCGGCGTGAACGTCAATCCAGTGCTTGGTTTTGCTTCGACGCTCATCACCGCGTTGGCCACCATTGGTTTGGCGCTCCTGTTTGGACGAAGCCGTTCTCGCCGCTTCCTTGAATTGGAAATCGAGGAAGGAGTCCGCCGAACCAGCGAAGCGGCGAAGCCCAAAACGTGGCTCCACGCCCTGTGCTTTGGCGTCGGTGGCATTGGGACCCTCGACACGTGGTTGGAACTCCAGACCAGCGGAGACGGCCTCTATTCGAACTTCTTCCTCGAAGGGTTGCTGGGCATTTTCGGCCCCTTCCTGCTGTGGATCGGTGGGGCCCTTTTGCTCGGACGGCTCGGAGCCCTCGGGCCACAACTCATGCAGCTCTTGCTCGGCCGAACGCCGTTGCTCAAGGACGTGCGCCGTGGGCTGAAGGGTTCGGGTTCCTCCGAATCCGTGAACCGTCTTGCGGTCATCATGCTCCTGACGCTGTCCATCGTCACCCTTGCCGCGGTGCAAGGTTACACGGGGACCCTCGTCGACGAACGCACGGCGGACGCGCAGGTCGGGGGCGACCTGCAGGTCAGTTTCGAAACGCCGGTCAACATGACCACCGCGCTCGAGGTGCTTCGCGACATCGGCGGTCAAGACCTTGAGGTCTCAGCAACGACCACGCCAAGCCTCTTCCTTCGCACAAGTGAAGGCGATGCGTATCAGACATGGGTGGTCATGAACGGTTCGGATGACGTGCTCCGATGGAGCGAGCAGTCCCTGCCCGGCGACGACGTGGGCACTGGCCTTGACATGTTGGCCAACGGGACCTTTTCCGTCGGCGGGGACGCCGCGTTCTCGCTGGACCTGTGGGGCAGCGGCCGTGACGGACGTTCCGATCGTGGCGACGACCTTCTCGGAGCCGGTGACGACCGTTCGGAAGTCCGGCGCTTTACCTACGAAGAGGTGAACATCACCGTCAACACCGATGACGCGGGCGGCATGCCTGATCTGAACGCACTGTTGCAGGCCTACCGCGTGACCCTCCCGCTGGACCTTTCCTACCTCGATTTGTCCGGCAGCGACCTGTCCGAGCGCGACTTTGGCGTGACCGACTTGTCCCGCACGAACCTCTCCGGTACCGACTTGACCGGTGCCAACCTCTCTGGCGCACTGATGATCGGCACCGACCTCTCCGGCGCTGATTTGTCCGGCGCGGACCTGACCGGCGCCGTGTGGGCTCCGGTGCTGAGTCCCTTCGAGCCGCCCATGCCTGGATTTACTGGCGCCAACCTCTCTGGCGCCGACCTTACCGGCGCCAACCTCTCTAGCGCCGACCTCACTAACGCCAACCTCATTGGCGCCGACCTAACTGGCGCCTTCTTCGCTGGCGCCAACCTCTCTGGAGTTAATTGGACAGGAGCGTATATCCTAGGTTGCATGGGCTGTGATTGCTCGGATGAGAATAACGACAACTACTGCGATTGACGGGTAGCCCCTCTAGAAAACCTATTGCAAACGGCTGTGCATCGCCGTAGTAACCATGGTGAAATAAACACGGTTTTTCTTCGCGAATTGGTTGTTAGACAAATCTAGTCTCCCACCTTGTACAGTTG
>DUHU01000106.1 GCA_013330765.1 Candidatus Poseidoniaceae archaeon
CACCATCGACACGATGGCCCGCTCGTCACGCGCCGTTTTTGCCGTGGGACTGCTTTTGCTGTCCCTTCTGCTCGCGGCGGCACCCAGTGCGCAAGCTCAATTTGGTATCGGGGTGCAAATCGACTGCGACGATGACCCTGAGCTTAACGTGCGACCTTCACAAAATGACGACGTCAAAATCACTTGTACGGTGAAGAACACCGGGCAATTGGAATCCACCATCTCCGTGGATTACGAGTGGCAGGACGAAGATCCTCGCGTCGACATGTCCCTTTCCGAAGACGAATTCACCCTTGCTGCCGGCGCGGAAGAAGACTTCGAAGCCACCTTTTCGGGTTCTCCAAGAATCGAAGCCGATCTGTCACTGGATTTCGACATCATCGCCTCCATCTCATCCGTGACGGTCGTGCCCATCGACCAACTCAACCAGTCCGCGACGTACTCAGGTGAGGTGACTGTCGAAACGTTCGGCATGGTCGACTTGACCCTGACCGACCGATCCACTCGGGACATGCAGGTCAGCGAGGAGCTCAGCATCGGATTCACCATGGGCAACGACGGCAACGCCGAGGACAGGATCGAAGTAAACATCGCGAACCTTGCCGAATTGGAAGCGGCTGGATTCAGTTTCCCCGAAGGCAGCTTTGTTGCTGAGACCGTGATGGTCGAGGGGACTTCAGCCGAACGAACAATTGTGCTTCGTACGCCCTCTGAAATCAGCGAAGAAGTGCGTGTCCAGGTCGTCTTTGAGGCCACCAGCACCAACGATGCATCGGCAGACCCAATGCAATCCACCGTCAGCGTCGTCGTCCAAGCGACGGCTTCCAACAGCGCCCTCGGAGGGGGCTTGGAGGAACTCAGCCAAGACCAGATTCAACTCTACGCCGGCATTGGCGGAGGCGTTGTCGTCTTCTTCTTGCTGATCTTGGTGGTCGGTCGCCTTGTCCGCCGTTCGAAAGGTCCAGAGCTCGAAGAAGTGACGGACATCGACGAACCCATGATGCCCGTGGCCGCTGCCCCAGTGGCACAGGCCGCACCGGTGGACGAGTTTGATGGGATGTTCGACGATCTCGACGAATTTGATTTCGACGACTTGTGACGGAATTTCCTGTTCGGGTCACAGCCCCGCATTTTCCGCCTCCAAGCAGGGGGAATGGTCAAAGGCCGGTGTGCCCGGCTACACCGATGGAGGGTGTGCGTATGCTGGACCTCAAGGGAAAGACCGCGTTCGTCTTTGGAGTGGCCAGCGAGGATTCCATCGCTTGGGCCATCTGTCAGCAACTTGCCGCAGCAGGTTGCACCCTCTATCTCGGCTACCAAAAGCGCTTCATGAGCCGCATTTTCAAACTCAAAGACCAGCTGCCCTCCATTGGGGGTTTCTACCCTCTTGACGTGGCCGAAGACGCGAGCACCAAGGAGTTCTTTGACGCCTTTTCCGCGGAACACCCCGGCAAGAAAGCCGACATCCTTGTCCACGCCATTGGATTCGCACCACGCACCTGTTTTGACCGACCCATCCTCTTTGTCGAAGACGCGGACATCAACACCGCGATGACCATCTCTGCGAACAGCCTGCAGCGCTGCCTGAAGCATGCCCTCCCCTACCTCTCAGACGGATCATCGACCATCACCCTGACCTATGCCGCCTCCACCCGGCACGTCCCCTCTTACGGCATCATGAGCATGGCCAAGGCCGCACTCGAATGCTGGACGCGGGAACTCGCTTGCCACCTTGGACCGGAAGGTCACCGTGTGAATGCCATCTCCTCCGGGCCCATTCGCACCATCGCAGCGTCGGGCATTCCCGGTTTCGACAACATCCTCAATCACGTGGCGTCCAATGCGCCGCTGCGACGGAACGTCACGCAATCGGACGTGGCGGGCACCACGCTTTGGCTGGCCAGCCCACTTTCCGCGGGCGTGACCGGCCAGGTCATCCATGTCGATGCAGGCTATTCGATCACCATGGTTCCAGGGACCATCATGGAGTGAGGTGAAGAGATGACGATCACCACAGCAGACGGGAAGGAAGTCGGGGGCACCGACCAAGGCCCCTTCGAACCCATCGCCATCATCGGTTGCTCGGCCCTGATGCCCGATGCAGATGACGCGGCGACCTTCTGGCAGAACATCATCGACGCTCACGTAAGCATCCGCGACCTTCCCGAGGGACGTTGGCCTGGCCCGGTGGATCAATTCTGGGCCGAAGGAGCACCTGGGCAGGTTCAAGAAAACAGGACCTACGCCAAAATCGGAGCCTTCGTCGAAGGCTTCGAATTCAACTGGCGTCGATGGCGCCAGCCTCCAGGGACACTTCCTCAAATCGATCCATGTCAGCTGTGGGCGGTCGAAGTGGCAGCCTCGGCTTTGGAACACGCGGGCTACGGCGATGACGGAAGAGAACTTGACCGCAGCCGCGTGGGTGTGGTTTTCGCGAACGCTCTTGGCGGAGAAAACCGAAACGAATCCAATCAACGAGTGTGGGCTGAACGCAACCGTGCTTTGGCCATCGAAGCCGGTCTACCTGAAGCGTCCAGCGACGCTTTTGTGGAGGCCGTGGTCGAAGGCGCACCCAAGATCACCGAAGACACGATGCCGGGCGAACTGGCCAACGTCGTTTCGGGTCGTGTGGCCAACCTGCTTGACTTGCAAGGCCCGAATCACGCGATGGACGCGGCTTGCGCGTCCTCCCTTGCGGCCTTGCTTGATGCATGCCGCTTGCTGCATGCGCGTCAGGTGGACGCCATGGTGTGCGGCGCCTCAGACCGCACCATGGATCCGGCGACCTACGCCAAATTCAGCGCCATTGGTGCGCTTTCCCCGAGCCATTCAACGCCCTTTGATGCCCGTGCAAACGGTTTCGTGATGGGCGAAGGCGCGGGCGCCTTGCTGCTCAAGCGCTTGAGCGACGCCGTCCGCGATGGGGACGAAGTCTTCGCGGTCATCCGTGGCATTGGCGGTTCCTCCGACGGACGCGGCAAGGGCATCACTGCGCCCTCCCAGCGTGGTCAAATCCAAGCCATCGCACGCGCTTACAACCAGGCGGGATATGCCGCATCTTCCGTTGAATTGGTCGAGGCCCACGGGACCTCCACCAAGGTTGGCGACGCGACAGAATTGACCACCTTGGGTGCGTTGTGGACGGGCCTCGAAGCCGGAGACAATGTGGCAGTTGGGTCCATCAAGAGCCAGATTGGGCACCTCAAGGCGGCCGCAGGCATGGCCGGGCTGCTCAAGGTCACGATGGCCTTGCACCATGCGACCATCCCCCCAAGCGCAGGATTCGAAACGCCCAATCCTACGGTGGATTGGTCCACCAATCCCTTCTTTGTTCCAACCGAACCCATGGCATGGCCCAAGCCGGACGGCCATCCGCGTCGAGCAGGCGTGAGCGCCTTTGGCTTCGGTGGGACCAATTTCCACGTGGCCCTTGAGGCGTTCGATCCAGAGCTGCATACGAGCATGGGCGAATCCTGGGCGTCTCGGTGGGACGCTTACGTCGGAACAACCTCTGCTCCGTCTGCACCGTCCATTCTTGATGCATCGGCCACACCCTCGATGGACCATGCCGCGTTGAAATCCGTGGAAGGCGGCGTGCTGCTCCTCTCTGGAGACACCGTCGACGCCGTCTCCGCGCGTCTTGCTGCTTTATCGGTTGATGGCCCCACCTTCGACGATGACCCTCGCGGGCACCGCCTTTCTGCCGTCTTTTCGGATTGGTCACGCGCCTTCGACCCAAACGCGTCAACCCGGCTTGCCGTCGTGGCCACGTCGTGGGCTGAATTCGACAAGCGGAAGGGCTTGGCCGCTTCCTCGCTCGCCGACCCTTCACGGTGGGGCTTCCTCGCCGCCCAAGGGATCATGATCACCGATCAACCCCCCATGCCGCCTCAGGGCAAAGTGGCTCACATGTATCCGGGCCAGGGCAGCCAATACGTTGGAATGACCCAAGACCTGTGGCAACGGTTCTCCTCGGTCCAGGACGTGTGGCAGCGGGCAGACGAGACGATGGTGGAGGTCCTCGACGGG
>DUHU01000053.1 GCA_013330765.1 Candidatus Poseidoniaceae archaeon
ACGGCGTGGTCACCACCTGGATTGGTCGTCGCCGCACCCCAACGGGCCACCGTCTCGTACGTGGGCGAAGATGCATCGGTTGGGTGGCTGAGGACAACAAGGGCCTGGTGTTTGGTGCTGTAGCGTCGGCCCAATTGGAAGCCCTTGAAGGCGAAGCGGACCATGTACGTCATCAGGCTCAGTCCTACACCCTCAACGAACTTGCTGCGTTGATGGCCCTCATGCCCCATGCTGCCGTCCACGCCGTGGACGTCGAAGGCCTCCCAAGCGGTCCAGGACCTGCACGGCGCCTTCTCTCCCGTTCCGCTGCCGTCATCATGGCAGGTCTGGCTGCGGACGAAGAAGTCCGTGGAGCCCTGCTGGTGGATCGAGGTCTGCTCATCGATTCGACAGGTGATTTGCCGCAGGACGTGGATGCCTTGGCGACTTTGGTCTCCGAGACGCTATTAACGCGTCAATCCATTATGGGTGGACTTGGTTTGCCTGAGGAAGGGCACTGGTCTTTGTCCACCCCACAAGGGTCGGTGCTCCTCGCTTCTGCGAGCGATTTGGGCTTGGGCGTCTGGACCACCGCAGGGGCGGACCACCGCCGCTTGCTCCATCGTGTCTCCTCCAACGTGGCCGGTAGGCCCGACGAGGACGGACAGGTTGGACATTTGCCGGAGGGCTTTGTCTTGCGCCAAGGAAAGAGTGGCCCCGACGCCGTTCTCTCGATGCTCCGCGTGGCCGTGGAGGAAGAGGTGTACGGTCACCTGAGCGTTGGAGCAGGTGAACGCACGACGGCTCTGGTGCTTCTCCGCGGGCGCCCTGTCGGGATCGTTTCCTCGACGGCGGGTACCCTCGAAGACGCCGTGCACGACTTGACCGACCGCGCTCGTGTGGCTCGGCTCCACCAACTTCCACTTGACGCCGTCATCGGTGAGGGCACTGCGAACGTGGCTGGATTCACCCTGAACGCCTTCGGTGCGGCACTGGCCAGCGTTCGGACACGCTCCGAGGCGCGCCGTGCTACCTTGACTGCCCGTTTCGAGGATTTGCTTGGCTTCGATGCTGGGCTTGAACGGATTGCGCCCAAGGTCACTCCTCCCGAGGGAGGTGTGGGTCTCGATACGCTGGACGTAGGTGAAAGCACGGCCTTGGTCATCGATGCTGGATACCGCCAACGCCTGGAGAAGGCCGAATACCGGGTTGACGAGCTCGAACGCGAAGGCGCCGCTCTCCAAGCCCGGTTGAACCTGGCTGAAGAAGCAAGAATGCGCGCTGAAGTCGGTGAACGCGAAGCGGTTGAAGCCCGTGGGGACGGCCGAACCAGGATGGAGGGGCTCGGCCATGACGTGGATCGACTGAAGTTGGAAACGGCCTCTGCCGTATCCAGGGCTGAAGCAGCCGAGCATCGAGCCGACCGTCTCGTCCGTCGCACCACGGAACTCGAACACCAACTTGAGACGCGTGCAGGTGAACTCGCACGGGCTTTGGCCGATTCTTCCTCTCGGGGCGAGTTGGCCGCCACCATCCAGCGAATGGCCGAAGAGGAGGCGACCCTGCGTGCCGATCTCCAGACCGACTCCGAACGGTTGGCGGAGGTTCGGCGCCGTTTGGAAGCCGACGAGCGTCATTTGGGCATGCTCGAAGATCAATCACGTGCTTCGCATGAACGGCAAGCTGCAGCCGTGCGCGACCTTGCCGTTGCGGAAGATGCAGTGCGTGCAGCCAAGGCCGATTTGATGGCCGTGGAAGCCGAAGCACGGGCTGCCCGACGCCGAGCAGACGACGAGCTTGAACGACGTCGTGAGGACGAGGTTCGCCGAAGCCATCTCGAGGGTGAATTGCGGGAATTGCTGGAAGAACGCCGGCGTGTGCTCAGGGAACTCGGGGACCTCGGGGTCAAGCGTGGCCAGAGCGAGGCAGAAGTCGCTCATCTGGCCGATCAAGCCGAGGCATTGGCCGAGGCGCATGAATCGGCACTCCAAGACATCGACGAGGCGCGCATGCTTCGTGCTCGCTTGAGCGAGGAGCCTCTTGCACAAGCCCTCCTCGACGACGGCTCAGCCATGAGCGCGCTCGGACCCATCCTCGAACGGCTCGAGCACACGCGTGAACAGGGCTATTCTGTGGCGCTGCTCGACCGCGCCGTTGAACGTGCCCTGCACGTGGTGCAGCGCGTGGTTGACCACGCTGCTGAGACTCCCAAACACCTGCTCTCGGACGACGTCATGTTGCTCTTGGAACGTCAAGTCCCAGAAGCAGCCGGAGTCGTTCGTGGCCTCACACGGTGGTCCGTTCAACAACGGCTTGATCATTCCTTGAACGACGTGGTGACGGACGTTGTGCTGGACCTTGAGCACCTCCTCGAAGACCAGGATCGCGCCATCACGATGCTCCGCCGCACCCGGAACGTGCTGGAACAACTCGGCCATCTCGGAGCACCACGGGATGAATTGGACGCCCTTATGGCGCAATGCCGCCGTCCGGAAGCACTGCCGACCACGGCCAAAGCCACGCACAAGCTCATTCGCAGGGCGCTGGACGACATCCACCTCGAAGCAGATCAGCGTGATGCAGGAGAGGCCGTGGCACTGGAGCGCACCGCACAGGCTTTGGAGGAACTCATCGCACAGTTGGAAGCCGCCGGAATGGTCGGTGGTACTCCGCAGGGCCACCTCT
>DUHU01000230.1 GCA_013330765.1 Candidatus Poseidoniaceae archaeon
ACCCGTCGACCAATCCGTCAAAGAGATTCGACCGTCAGATGACGTACTTCGATCAAAGCGACGAGTACTACTTCGAATTCGACACGTCGGAGTGTGGCACCGGTTCTTCGAGCTGTTTCTACAGCGGTAGCAGCAACAGCAACTACTTCTACAACAACTGGATTGTCCAGTGGCAGACCTCGACCTACCCCGCAACCTCCTCCTACAACACCGGCGGCACCAGCCCCGGCAAGGTGTACCTCGACGACGACAACGGTGGATTCCTCAGCATCTCCGCTGACGACGGCCCCGGCATGAACCTGGTCTTCCTCTGGGACGGCGACGAGTTTGCCATGGTCGGTATCGGTGACGAAAACGACATCAACGAGCCTCTCGCGGGCGGAAGCAGCGCTTCCAGCGTGTCCAGCTACGGCTACACCAACGCCTACCGCTATGTCGTCCCAGGCGACATCACGGGCGAATTCGCAGGCTACAACTGGAACGCCAGCTACTCCAGCACCGGCCAGAACGTGATCTGCACGGGTACCAACGGATGGACGCACTTCCTGCGCTCCTCCTCCGGCAGCCCAAGCTGTTCCTCCGGTTACTACTACGTCTACGCTGCGAACTACAAGTGGAACGGATTTGCTCTCGGCAGCGGTTACTACGGCTCCATGGCGAGCACCGGAAGCGTCACCTACGACGTGATGAAGATCGCACCCGAGCCGGACACCTACGCTCCGACGATCACCCACACGGCCTTGGCCGATTCCTATGCGCAGAAGCGTACCGTCACCGCGACCATCACCGACGGCGGTTCCCCGCCCGCTGGCCTGAACGTCAGCACCTCGGCAGGTACCGGTCCCACGCTGTACTTCAGCGTGAACAACGGTACCACGGACTCGCTGTCCATGTCGCCGGTCGGCAAGACCCGCGCACAGTGTTCAGTCGCAGCATGCGACTGGGCGGCAGACATCGAGGATCTGAACACCTCGGACTACGTCGAGTACTACATCACGGCCGAGGACGTTTCACCTGACGTCTCGACCCCCAACTCCGTGCAAACCACGGCGACCTCTTTCGAGGTCGGTGACCCCAACAAGATGTTCATCGTTGAATGGCACGACATGGGTTACACCAGCGCATACCTGTGCACCTACCAAGTGGTCTTCTACGACGTGACGAACGAGTTTGAGTTCAAGTACGACACCGGATGCCAAGTCTACGTCGACTACTCGACCACGGGATACCAAGACACGACCCGCGCGAAGGGTGAGAACTTGCAGAAGGGAACCGGTTGGCTCTACGGATCCAACCCCTTCACCAGCAACTACCGCATGCACACCTCGTCGACTTCCTACGGCCACGAGAGTTTCGCACCTGGTCTGACGGAAATCAAGAACTTCGACACGGCCCTCAGTGGCAGCAGCAGCGGTACCCCGTACGGCTACTACTGCGCTTACAGCTGGTACTGGAACACCTACAAGAACAGCTGCAACGCCAACATCGACATGCCCGATGACTTCGACTTCGAGTACTTCGGTACCCTCTACGAGGGATCGGACTCGAACGACCGCATCCGCCTTGGTCGTCAGGGATACATGTACTTCATCGACAACGGCGCCACCAGCCTCGAGCGCGGCGTCTCCACGTGGAGCAGCAGCTTCCCGACGATGCCCTACTCGGGCAACTCGGCTTCCCGCCCAGGTACGATTGCACCATGGTGGGGCTACTACACCTCCTACTACTGCTACGACAACACCGCGATCGACTGCAGCGTCCGCTACCGTACCATGCCCTACGACGGGAAGGGTACGGACGTCGACAGCGACATCACCTCCGACACCACGTGGGATTTGGACGACAGTCCGATTCGAATCAACCCCAGCAACGACTACCTGTCCATCTCGGCCGACCTCACCATTGAGGCGGGCGTTGTGGTCCAAGTGGCCTCCGGCAAGGGCATCTCCTTTGACGGCAGCTGTGACGAGATGAAGATCAACGGCAACGACGCCAACCACGTCCGCTTCGAGGGCCAAGCCGGCTCCGAGTGGAAGGGCATGGCGTTCACCGCGGCTTGCGCCAGCGGAACCGACGATCGTCACGAGTTCTCCTACGTGGACTTCGCCAACACCAGTTCAGCGGCCATTGCTGCGGGCAGCCGCCACGGCAGCTCCCCCAGCTCCAACGCGAACGTGGGCAACTTCACGATGAACGACGTGACCTTCACCAACGTCGCTGCAGCATTTGAGCACGGCTCCGGACAAGGAACCGCTCTCGAAATGACGAACTTCGCCGTGGACGGCGCTGACAACGCGTGTTTCAACTTCGCTGAGAACGCCGTCGCCGTCCTGCGCGAGGGTTCCCTCAAGAGCTGCAACACCGTCGGACAGAGCTGGGGCGGCGCGATCGTCAACTACCCCGGTTCCACCGCGGGAAGCCTGTTCGTTGAGAACGTCACCGTCACGAACTCCTACGTGAACTTCGTCGACGTTGACCTCCAAGACGTGACCTTGTCCAACGTGAGCGTGAGCAACACCAACACCCAGACCGGTGTCGCAATCGACGCCATGCACGGTGTCGATTCTGACGTGCACCTGTTCAACGTCAGCGTCCCCGGGTATGCGAACAGCGGTTTCAACGCCGTGTCGAGCATCCACATGGAAGACGTTGACTTTGGCAGCGCAGATTTGTGGATGTACCCCAACGGCTGGGGCTCATCTACGGTTGGACCCTCCGGCGACAACGCCATGATGAAGGACGTCGATGCCGGTGACATCACCATGCAGCGTCTGCACTTCGGCGTGTTCGAAGGCATCAACGCAGGCGACGTCTCCATTTCTGGCACGACCACCCACACGGACACCGAGACCTGGAAGAACCTGGACATCGGCGACCTCACCATCAACGGTGGTGCATGGAGCCTCATGCTGGAGAACGCTGACCTCAGCCGTCTGTACAGCTTCTCGACCTCCGCCACCAACACGATCGTGATGGAGCAGGGTTCGAGCATCGACCACGACGACTCGTCGGTTGACGCCGTGTACGGCCGCAACTCCCACATCACCTTGGTGGGCGTGGAAGTGACCTCCAGCGACATCGACGGAACCAGCAACTACGTGGCCAAGGCGTCGTCCAACAGCGACATCGTGCTCATCGACGTCTCCTACGACGACGGTAGCGGTGCTGCGGATTGCGCGGACGCCAACGGTGGCACCGGCGATTGTTCGGTCGACGTTTCGTCGTCCGCGACCGTCTGGTACGGTGGGCTTGCACAAGTGTCCCTCTACCGTGAGGCGCTTGTGAACAACGTCGTGACCCAGGTGTACAAGTCTGGACACAGCGTTCGCACCACCGTGATGGACACCACGTCCTCGCCTGCGACGCCTCTCTTTGAGGTTGGTACCGCAGTGACCGACACGACGGGCATGGCAGAAGCGTGGGTTATCTCTGGTGACTCCGACAGCAACACCTACGGCGATCACAACATCTTCGGATGGGGTGCAGCCGGCCAGAACGAGACCACAGTGACCTCGGCATGGTATCCCACGGCCGGTTTCGGCTACGGTGACCAGATCGAGTTGCTCTTGCAACCTGCTCCGATCAACTTTGACCAGCCCAACATGGACTGCAACTGGATGTCCAACAACCAGACCTTCCAAGGTGCAGAATCCAGCCCAGGCGTCTACGTCTTCGACAGCTTCCCAATGACGCTCTCGGCTGACCTCGACATCGACGGCTGCACGCTGGTGATGATGGGATCCGTGATGACCGTTGACGCTTCGGCGACCAACAGTCCTGTGCTGACCATCAGCAACGGCGGTACGCTCCTCGTGAACGTGTCCACCGACACCGGTGGCAAGGGTACCATCAAGGCCCAGACTTCCTCCTACGGCGTCCGTCTGGACGTCGCTGACGGAACCCTGTCCGTGGCCGGCGGTGTCCTGAAGGATCTCCATCAGGACTCCTCCACGATGTCGGCCCTCTACATCGGCAGCGACGGTGCTTTGGTGCTGTCTGAATCTGCTGAAGTCTACGGCGCCACGGCGTCCGATGACGACATGGCCACGGTCAAGATTGACCGAGGAAGCGTCAGCATCAGCGACTCGACGATCATCAACACCGGAAACACCGGTACCGCCCTTTGGATTGAGGGGTCGACGGCGTCCGTCGACAACATCGTTGTCAAGAACGGTGCCGTCGGTATCATGTCGAAGAACGCAGCGCCTCAAATCGACGGCTTCACGTCGACCGACAACACCGTCGGTCTCGACATGGACGGCGGCATGAGCCTCCCAACCATCTACCGCTCACCCAGCCTCGCTGGTATGTCCCGTGGATGGCAAACCTACGACATCGACCTCTCGGCGTTCATCGGCAACAGCGACTTCCTTCAGGTCGGCGCGAACTCGATTTACGCCGGTGGAAACGCTCACCCGTCCTACAACTTCGCGACCGGCAAGTACTACTTCATCACCGACCGGTACCGCATGGAGCTCACCGACAACCAGGGCAACACCTGGAACATCAGCGCCGGAGACACTGGCTACTACCCCTACAGCTCAAGCGACCCCAACGAGGGCGTGGGCGATGTTGGCACCTACCAAGGTGGCGCCGGTGGCGTTCCTCAGTGGGACTGCAACTACTACGGCATTGACTACGGTCCCAACCGAGTCGGCAACACGGGTTACTACGGCTATGGACAAACCGGCGTTTACTGGTATTTCACCGGAAACAGCGGATCCTACCCCAACTACTACAACAAGCCCGCTCAGTTCGGATTTGCTTGGGAGAACATCGAAGGCGTGACCCCCACCGGATCCTACGCGTACTACCCCTACCACTACTGGGGCTTCGGCACCTACTCCTGGCAGGGCTGGACCGGCGTCATGGCTCCTCCTGAGGGCCTCGTTGGTAACTACAACTACAACGTCTGCTTGGATTATGCTTACTCGTACTACATGAACAGCGGACAGGGCGCTCGCGTGACCTTCCCGATTGTGGACATCTCCTCGAGCAACCTGACCGCAGCCACGATGTACATCGACGTGCTGCACAACCGCGCCAACAACTACCAGGACCGGTACGAGTTCGTGGCCCGCAGCGGCGACGATCCCGCTGACTTGGGCGACTACAAGCGCGAGTCCGGCACTCCATTGTTCAAGGACGGCACCATCAACGGTGCTGACACGGGTGTGGAACTCGGCGGCAACTTCGCCGCTGGACACCTCGACAACGTCGAGATCAACAGCCCGAACGATGCAGGTATCATGGTGGTTGGCTCTTCCATTGCCAGCGCCGACGGCGTCACCGTGAACGGTGGCGATTACGGTGTGCTTGTGGCCAACGGTGCTGCGGGCAGCATGGACATGCAGAACATGGATTTGGACTCCCAAACCGTGGCCGGTATGTACTACGTCAAGGACTTCGGTGGCGACTTCACCGGTACCGTGACCAACAGCGCCGGTGCAGCCATCAAGTTCGGCCCCAGCACGACGAAGGACTTCAGCTACGATTCCGTTGATTTCTCCGGAAACAACGTGGGCTTTGACCTCGCAGGAAGCGGCCAATTCAGCTTCGTTGATTCGACCATTGGAAGCACCAGCAACGACTTCAAGATCAGCGGTTCCTCCGTGGTCGACTACATCGAAGGTACCGTGGACACCACCAGCGTTGACGTTACCGGGTCTGGCGAATTCAACCGAATGCGCCAACTCGACGTGACCATGGAAGCTGACCAGGGATCTGGTGCTGCAGGTGTGGCTGACGTCGCGGTTGTTCTCCGCAACGCAGAGGGCGCTACGGCGTCCTCAGGCACCACCGATTCAACCGGTGTGGCGGAAGACATGACCTTCACGTCCATTGTCGTGGACGCTGCAGGTACCCACGGACAGGACCTCAACGGTTACACCGTGTCCTCGGTCGCCAAGGTCGACTACTACTGGACCTCGTCCAGCGACAACAACGCCGACTTCCGCTTTGTGGAAGAAGCCGTGACGCTGACCGATACCAGCGGGAACGCGGCGACCGTCGAACTCGTCGATGAGTTCGATCACCGTGTCTGCTACTACTTCCAGTCTGCAAGCTACAACTACCTCAACCGCTGTGCGAACGGCTGGTCCTCTACTGGAAGCTCCCGAGTGTTCAGCAACGGCCTCGAAGAGCACGGTTACTACTACGGCTCCGTTGACGGAACCGACTTCACCTCCGGTGAATCGGTGATGATCGACTCGCCGGTCTGGTACCTCGACGGAGACACCTACGAGTGGAACGGCACCACCTTGGTCTGGACCGCTTCGTACGCCTCCAACGACATCAGCCGAATGTACCCCCGTTACAACGAGGAAGTGAACGTGTACATGCACGACTCCAAGGTGCAAGGCATGTCTCTGAACGACGAGGGTCAGCTCGCTGGCATCAACTTCGGTTACCAGTACTACTCGATGAACCTGGACGCGAACAACACCGAGTTCAACGGCATCGCCTCGATTGTTGCGGCGATTGGCTATGGGTACTACAACGACTATGAGTTGAACTTCTTCAACGTCCGGAACTCGACCATCTCCCACTACAAGGGTTGGACCGCGCTGAACAGCGCGATTCAGGTCCAGGACATGTGCATGCGCATCTACGGTGGCGAAGGCAACATGATCGAGAACAACACGTTCAACGATTGTGCGGTCGGCATCGAAATGATGCGCTCTCCGTACTACTGGAGCCACAACTCCTACGAAATCGGTGCAGACAACATCACCATCCAGAACAACCTGTTCGAGGACGGTGGAGAAATCTCCGACATCCGTTTCTACCCTCTCGCCAACGTCGAGGGTGGCATGGTGCTGAACAACGTCCTCAACAATACGCTTGGTGACGACTCTGCGATCTCCGCATGGGACGGTACCATTGAGGGACTGACGATTTCAGGAAACACCATCCGCGGATTCACGCAGAACGGTATCTACCTGAACGACATCGAAGGCTACGAGGTCAGCGGCAACGACATGACCGGGCCCGGTGAGGACTCCGTCGGTATCTACGCAAACGGTGGCTTTGGTGACATCAAGAACAACGACATCGTCGATTCCGACACGGGTATCCTGATGTCCGAAGCCACGCAACCCGTCGGGACCACCACGGACCTGTGCGGTATCAGCGGCAACTACGGATACAGCGACTCGTGCACCTTCAACTTCGCCGGCAACGGTTCGACGCTCGTCATCGACATCGAGACGGACAGCTGGGGCTACGAGATCTCCCTCGAGATCACCAAGCCCGACAACACGAAGGACAGCTGGAGCACCTACACCTTCAGTTCCAACTCGGCTTACAAGCCGCTTACGACCTACACGGCCGCGGGAACGTACACCATCGACGTCTCTGACAGTTGGGGCGACGGTGGTATCACCCTCGACGCCTACTACACGTCGGCGGTCAGCGGTGTAACCGGACCGGTCATCAGCGGCAACGACGTCTCGATGACGCCAGGCTCCGGTGCGATTTCCACGACGGGTATCCTTGTCGAGGACTGCACGGGTACGGCCATCAACATGGCTGACAACTTCGTCGCTGTGATCACCGATGCGGTGCTCACTGACGGCTGTGACGTCATCGATGAGAACTCCGAACTGCTTGGTGGCAGTCAAGTCTCCACCACCGGTTTCGTCTCCACCAGCGGAGACACCGTGACCCTGAGCGGTACAACCATCTCAGGCTACGACACCGGTGTGGAATCCGACGGTGGTACGCTCAGCATCATCGACAACGCGTCCATCGCAGGCATCACCCTCGGTGCTCATGCCTACGACACGCAGTTGATGGTGAACTACGCTGACTTCGACGGCGGCACCTCCGGTGTCGGCCTCTTGGTCGAAGACAGCGGTGAGGCCCTGATGTACTGCATGAACCTTGACGGCGCCAATGGGTTGGAAGTCCGCAACACGGACTTCCGCTTCAACATGGGTGACGTGAACGCAGCGGAGGCCATCTTCGTCTCTGACTCGGTCGGTAAGGTCGAGAACCTGACGTGGATGTCCGGCGTGACCACGCAGATGGAACTGGACCTCGGTGCAGAAGTGACCTCCATCGGTCAGGACCTGGAACCGTCGCAGCTCATTGTGCCCGCGGGTACGATGATCGACGAGGCCAACCTCCTCGACGTCAACGCCCAGCACTTGAGCCAGCCCGTCACCGGTGAGGTCGGCGTCTCCATCGTGAGCACCGACGGCCTCCGTGCGGCCTACATCTCGCCGGACTTCCAGTCCGACGCGATGGGTGTCGACGGCGACAACAGCGATTGGGTCGGTTCGTCCCTGAACCCATCCGACGACGCGATGCCTGGCGAGTTGACCGAGAACTTCTACGTGACCTACACGGAGAACGACGACCTGTACGTGGCCATTGACGGCCTCGACCTGTCCACCTCGGACCTCTTGCTGTACTTCGACGTCACCGGTGGCGGTTCCGATGTCGGCTACGACTACGGTGCATCCGGTGCCCACGACCTGCCCTTCGAGGCAGACTTCGTGTACTGGGCCGAGTCGGACGCGAGCAACGATCTCTACGCCTACGGCTTCCTTGGCTGGGGCGTGACGTCGCTCTCCGCCGACAACGTGGACGGTGACTTCTCTGGCGACTTCGCCGAGATCATGGTGCCATTCAGCCGCCTCGGTGGTATGCCGAGCTCTGTGCGCATGATTGCCATCGTTCAGAGCGACAGCAGCGCTGACGTGAGCGAGGTCTACCCAGACCAAGCCATGGACACGGCGACGACCTTGCAGGACTTCAGCGAGTACTACACTGTGGTGCTCGGTGCGAACAACCTGCCCGCTGGCGTGCTCGCTGACGAGGTGCTGACCTACCGCACCTTCCTCGGCAGCAACGTGCCATCGGCCGCGAAGGAATACGACGTGATGATCAAGCACACCAACGACGACTGTGCTGTCGACTGGGCGACCGAGACCGGCGTCAACATGTCTGACAACGTCATCCTGAACATGGACATCAAGCGCGCTTGCCCAAGCATTGGCAGCCAACTCGAGAACATCACCGTGAACGAGGACTCTGCCGCGTACACGGTCACCTTGACCTCCTACGCATCCGACGAACAGGACGCCGCTGGCGACCTGACGTGGGCTGTGAGCGAAGGTGAGACCGTGACCGTCTACAGCGACACGAATCTGCCCGCTGAAGGTCTGGTTTCCTGGACCCTCTCCGGTCATGACCTCAGCATCACCCCGATCGCCGACCAGTTCGGCACGGTGCAGTTCAACTTCACCGTGACCGACAGCAACGGCCTCGTGGACGAGCGCTCAATCCTGTTCACCGTGTTGAACGTGAACGACGCTCCTGAGATCTGCCAGCGCGACACCAACGGCGACTGCGTGGACACCATGATGCTCTTCGGAGATGCTGCTCACGTGAACTACATCCCTGAGGACAGCCTTGTGGGTGGCCAAAGCGTGTCGGTGATTCTGTCGAGCGTGGCCAACCAGGGCACGAACGCACTGAACCTGATCAAGGACCAAGCGAACGAGAACGACCCGTCCCGCCAGAACTACACGTGGGCTGTTTCGGTTGATTCCGCCTGCCCGCTCTTCGAAGTGGGCATGGTTAGCGGTACTGAGTTGACCGTGACCGGCAAGTCCGGCATGGCCTTCGAAGCCGGTGGCTCCTGCGACATCACGCTGAGCCTCTCCGACGACGGCGCTGAGAACCAGAACGCCGTTGACGACATCATCACCATCAGCGTGGTGCCCGTCAACGACGCTCCGACCATCGACGACTGGAACCTGCAGGCTGGAGACACGATCAACTGGGCTTCCAACGACTCGTCCCTCATCTACGGTGAGTGGACCATCAAGGTCATGGAAGACACCGAGGACGTCGACGAACTGACCTTCGACCTCTCGGCGATCAAGAACGACGTTGACCACGACCTCAGCGACCTCACCTGGTCCCTGCTGCCGAAGCTCGACGACAACGGCCGTGCGTACTGCGCGTACTCGAACTACTTCGCGTTCACCTTCAACGGTGACGAGTTGGTGCTCGACCTTGTCAAGGACGCAACGACGAACGCGCCGATCAACCAGATCGACTACCTCTACGACGGCGGTGTTCACCAGGTCAACCCGGCCGGCAAGGGCTTCTGTGAGATGGAACTCTACCTCACCGACAGCGCTTCCGCACCGGCTGGCTTTGCCTACGACATCAACGACGACGGATACATCCAGCAAACGTCGCTGAAGCGTGACGTGAAGATCATCGTGCAGAACGTGGCCGAGCAGGTCCCCGACTACTACTTCGAGTCGAGCACTGGCTTCGACTTCAACGGCGTGTCCAACGTCATGGACGGCACCTGGGTGCCGGTCACCGTGTCCGTGACCGCCGGTGGAGACGAAGGTCCCTACAACCACGACAGCATGCTGATGATCACCTTCCAGAGTGACGGCCACAGCGAGACCGAGCGCGACGCGCTCTACATCGACGCTCCCGCCTACGGCGAGACCGTCACTGTGGACTCCGAAGTCTTCGTGAAGGGCGTCACCACGACCGTGTGGGTTGAGATGGACGTCAAGACCTGTGTCGACGAGAGCTGTGACATGACCAAGTCGGTCGACGACCGGTTCATCGCTGACGAGCCCGCCAGCCACGGCAAGGTCACCTTGCCGAACAAGCTCGACTACTGGGCCGAGCCTGGCTTCTACGGCTCTGAAGACGGTACGGACAGCATCCGCCGACCTGTGCTTGAGGACAAGGACTGGTGCAACAACGTGATGTACAACACCCTCACGGGCAACATCGACGTTTGTGACCAGGCTGACTACGGTCGCGGATCCTTCGAGATCACCGACCAGGACCTGCCTGACGTGGTGCGCACCATCGGTGCCTCCGGCGTGCCCTCCTTCGCTCCGAGCATCGTCGCCGTCGCCCTCGCGGGCTTCGTCGTCGGTCTCCTCGCTATGGCGGGTCGCCGTGACGAGGAAGAAGAGGAGGAGAACACCTCCCAGCGCTTCGTCGACGACGAGACGGCCGTGAGCCCGGTCATCGCGACCATCCTGATGGTGGCGATCACCGTGGTTCTGTCCGGTGTCATCTACGTCTGGGCCAGCAGCCTGGCCGAGACCGACGTCAAGGGTGTGCCCCGCATCACCTTCGACATCGAAGACATCGATGCCTACAACGCCGAGACCGGCCACTGGAAGATCGAAGTTCAGCAGTCCGAAACCGAACTGGCTACGCAGGCCGTTGAGATCAAGATCTTCGCGGCTGAGATCGACGGTGTGTATGAGGCCAAGATGGCCAACTCCGACGGTGTGTACGGGTTCTCGCCCTACAACAGCGACAGTCTGGTGACCTTCTCCGACTCCGTTCGGACCGAAGGCGACGACAAGGTGTCCACCTTCTTCGTCGGTGACACGATCTTCGTGCGCACCCACTTGGCTGACGGTACCCCGTTGACCGACGTGACCATCCAGCTGTCCTACGCACCCGAGGTGGGTCAAGGCGCCATGCTCCGTACCTGGAGCGGCCTGTCCTACGACCTCGCTGCGTGAGCAGTTCGGAAGAAGCACAACCGGCCAAGTGGTCCCCCTTCGGGGCCTCCTTGGCGTGGCCTTCGGGCCACCACCCCCCAGCGTGGGGGGAGCGCGACCAGCGCTCCCCCCGCCCTGAACTGGGACGAGCCTTGATGGTCTGAACGTTCATGCCTTAGGCATGGACGGACTCGAATGCGTGGTCTTTGATTGCGACGGCGTGCTCGTGGACGCTGTGTCATCATGGCGCACGCTGCACGATCACTTCGGAACCGACAACAACGCCAATCTCCAGCGCTTCATTGCAGGAGAGTTTGATGATTTGACCTTCATGAGGTCCGACATCGCGTTGTGGAAAGGCGTGCAGGACCCGATTCACAAGGACGACCTGTTTCGAGCGTATGCCGGAGCACGTCTGATGCCAGGCGCACGTGAGTTGGTTGCAGCGTTGCAAGAGCAAGGCGTCTACGTCGCCATCGTTTCTGCAGGCGTAGATCTCTTTGTCTCGAGCATTGCGGCCATGCTCAAAGTCGACGATTGGATCGCCAACGGCTTCACGTTCGACGACGAAGGCTGGTTGCTCGATGAGGGCATATGTCGCCTTCACGCCACGGGCAAGGGCGCCATCATTGACCGCCTGATTGCGATGCAAGGATTCGATCCTTCGAAGGTGGTCAGCATTGGCGATTCTGAAATGGACCTCTCGATGCAGGTTGAAGGAAGCCGATTTATCGGCTTCAACCCCTCCCGGGAGAGCTCAAAAGCTGCTTTTTTGGAAGCAGGGGTCCCAACGGTGCTCAGCAAAGACCTGCATGACGTTCGTCAGCACCTTGGCCTGTGATCAGGCAAAGGGAATCGACGTGGTCGCGTGGGTCCCAAGATTCACGACGGTCAACATGCACGGTCGTGGTTGGAATCCTAGCATTCGTTGGTAACTGGTTTGGTCTTGCCACGTCGACGAACATACCAATGTGGTTCCTTTGAAATCGAGGCAAGCATGACCGTGAACGTGGCCGGTCACGAAAATGTCTGGAACTTCCCGGATGACCAAGCCGTCTTCAGGTTCCGGAGACAGTGGCGTCTTTCCGCCCCATTGGGGTGCAAGATGACGCCGTCGAAGCATCTGGCGCATGGCCTCAACAGGCTCCGCATAGGACACGGTGCGCAAACCTGCGACAAAATCGTCGATTGACTTGCCGTGGTACGACAACACCCGCACGCCATGCAAACTGAAATCACAGGGGTTTCCGACGAAGGTCGTGGCGTGGTAATCGGATTGGATGTCCTTCTCAAAGGTGGGTTGAGGCTCTGCCGGTCGAACCGCGTCATGGTTGCCAGGAAGCATCACGCACTCGACCCACTCGGGCAGAAGGTCAAGCAATCGAGCAAACTCCGTGTATTGGTTGAACAAATCTGGGATGGACAACTCCCGGTCTTGGCCAGGATAAATTCCAACGCCGTCGACGCAATCGCCGCTCAAGATGAGGTACTTGATGGTCTTCGCGAGCGGATCTGTTCTGAACCATTGGATCATCTTGTGCCATTGCGCCTCAAGGAAGGTCTTGCTTCCAACGTGGATGTCCGAGAGGAACGCCACCGAAACGCCGGTTTCGGCATGCGTCTTTTCATGCCGGTCTTGGAGGGGGAAATGCAGGTCGTCAACATAGAACAAATCCCCATTCTGAGAGAAGGTTCCGCTGACACCGATGACGTCGTCGGGCATCAGGCCGGTCTGGATGATCTCCTCATGGACTCGATCACGCTCTTCACCCTGCTTTTTGGTCAACAAGCAGTTGAGTTCTCCTGTTTCATCCTCGAGACCCCACATCAGGTGGCCGTTCTTGGTGTACCGAGGCTCGTTCACCAAACCGATGGCCACCGCGATGTTGTCGCGTCCCTTGTAACGTCCAGACTCCGCGGTCAATCGGGCAATGTCCGAAGGCTTGCGTGGCAGCCTTGAATTTCGTATGATGAGTCGTCGAATGGATTCCAACCGGTCGTTGAAGCACGCGTTGATGTCGGTCATCTTTCCTTCCGTGATCGAGTTCCCTGTGATGTCAAAATGAACCTTGATGTCCACGTCCACGTCGGTGGCCAGTTCCGGGAAATCAGAGGCCGCCCAATCGGGCGTGCCGTTTCTTAGCGGGAGATCCACGGGCTCCGGAGCAGCAAGGGGTGCAATCGTTCGAGCCAAGTCGTTCGGCCGTTGGTCGAGCAATCGGTCCACGCTGCTGGGGGATGACCCCGGCGTAGCTGTCCGATTTTGGTACGCAGCAAGCAGTTTCTCCAGTGCATCCTGATTCAGCAGACCTGTGATGCCGGCATGAGAGGCCGCGGAAATCAGGCCAAGTGGGTCGGAATGGTCCATCAGCCGTTGGCGAACGTCGGCTCCCTGGACAAGAAGCCCCTGTTCGAGGAGCCGGGCGTAGACGGTCCCCCA
>DUHU01000020.1:0-536 GCA_013330765.1 Candidatus Poseidoniaceae archaeon
GTGGACGCACTATGCCCCGCAGCTCCAATGGAAGAGATCACCCGGATCAAGTTCGGCGCCGTCTCGCAGCCCAAGGCCGTGGACGCTTCGCCTTCCCGTCGTCTCGACATCGCCCTTCGCAACCTCGCAGCGGGTGCGTCTTCCGGCACACGGAAGTCCAAGCGCACCCTCAAGCAGTGCATCATCAATGAGTTGACCAAGGCCAGCACCGGAGACGTGACGTCGTTCGCTGTTGCCAAGAAGGAAGAACTTGAGCGAATCGCGGCTTCGGCCCGGTGAGCGCTCGTCACGGCCCGCAAGGGCCGGACGTTCGAACTGATCAGCACAACACTGCTGGCCGTTTTCCCTCGATGGAGGCCTTGCCGAAGGGGAAGAGATTCACACCACAAGATGGAGATGTTCGACGTCAAGATGACGTGTGCAGCCTGTGCTTTGGAGCAAGTCCGCAGCGCGGCACTTAAGAACCCCATTCAGGTGGCGAGAATCACCGCAAGGTGGCTACCATGGGACGCAAGGAAGACAACATCAAGAAGGCC
>DUHU01000020.1:840-1852 GCA_013330765.1 Candidatus Poseidoniaceae archaeon
AGACAACATCAAGAAGGCCACAGAGGTCATGCACGACCTCCCTCAGATTCGCAACCTTTGCATTGCCGCTCACATCGACCACGGGAAGACGACCCTGTCGGACAACCTGATCGCCGGAGCCGGCATGATGTCCGCCGATCTCGCCGGTGCCGCCCGCGTGCTCGACTTTGACGAGCAGGAATCTGCGCGTGGCATCACGATCAACGCCGCAAGCGCGTCGATGGTCCACACCTACGAGAGCACGGATTTCCTGATCAACCTCATCGACACCCCAGGTCACGTCGACTTCGGCGGTGACGTGACGCGCGCCATGCGCGCCGTCGACGGCTGTTTCATCCTCGCTTGTGCGGTTGAGGGGCCAATGCCCCAGACCGAGACCGTCGTTCGCCAAGCCCTGAAGGAGAAGGTCAAGCCGGTCCTTTTCATCAACAAGGTCGATCGCCTCATCAACGAATTGCAAGTTACCCCCGAGGACATGATGGCCCGCTTCCAAGAGACCATCACGAAGGTCAACAAGCTCATCCGCCAATTCGCTCCTGAAGAATTCAGGAAGTCCTGGCAGGTTGACGTGGCTTCCGGTACTGTGGCCTTCGGATCCGCATACCACAACTGGGGCATCACCGTGCCTTACATGCAGAAGTCGGGCATCTCCTTCAAGGAGATCTTCGAGTACTGCAACAACGAGGACCAGAAGACCTTGGCGCAGAAGGCGCCCGTGCATGAGGTGCTCCTCGACATGGCCGTCGCAGAACTCCCGAGTCCGGTTCAGGCCCAGCCCTACCGTATTCCCAACATTTGGAACGGCGACCCAGATTCCGACATCGGCAAGGCCATGGTCGCCTGCGACCCCGATGCCGAACTGACCATGATGATCACCAAGATTTGGATGGACCCACACGCCGGCGAGGTGGCCGTGGGTCGGATCTACTCCGGTGCCATCAACCAAGGTGAATCCGTGTTCGCCATCGGTGCTGCAAAGCCAGAGCGTGTGCAGCAAGTGGCCATGATGGTC
>DUHU01000020.1:2156-2373 GCA_013330765.1 Candidatus Poseidoniaceae archaeon
AGCAAGTGGCCATGATGGTCGGTGCTGATCGCATCACGGTCCCCAAGGTCGTGGCCGGCAACATCGCAGCCATCACGGGCATCAAGTCCGCAGCGGCCGGTGTGACCCTTTCTCGCGACAAGGACTTCACCCCCTTCGAAGCCATTCGTCACTACTCGGACCCTGTGGTCACCGTGGCCGTCGAACCCAAGTCCATGAAGGACCTTCCAAAGTTCAT
>DUHU01000020.1:2684-6547 GCA_013330765.1 Candidatus Poseidoniaceae archaeon
GACCTTCCAAAGTTCATCGACGCTTTGCGTTCCTTGGCCAAGGCTGACGCTTCGCTGCAAGTGACCACCAACCAAGAGACCGGTGAAGCGTTGCTTGCTGGCATGGGTGAACTTCACCTTGAGATCACCGTTTACCGCATTGAGGAAGAACAGAACATCAAGGTTCAGGTCAGTCCTCCCATCGTGGTGTACCGTGAAGGCCTTGAGTCCAACAACAGCGGTCGAGCCTTCGAAGGCAAGTCGCCGAACCGGCACAACCGCTTCTTCATCGAAGTGGAACCCTTGTCCAATGAAGTGACCGAAGCCCTTCGCGACGGCCACTTCGGTGACGGAACCGTGCGTGACAAGGACTCCAAGGCCACCGGCGACAAGTTTGCCGAGTTTGGCATGAGCAAGGACCTGATGAGGAAGATCTACGCGATCCACGGCACCAACGTCCTCGTCAACGACACCAAGGGTATCCAGGGGCTTCACGAGACACGTGAACTCATCATTGAAGCCTTCAACGAGGTTTGCAAGAAGGGCCCCGTCGCAGAAGAACCTGTGACCGGCATGATGGTCCGCGTTGTTGACGCAAAGCTCCACGAGGACGCCATTCACCGCGGTCCCGCACAGACCATCCCCGCGGTCAGGAACGCCATCAAGGGCGCCATGATTCGTGGCCGCACGGTCATCATGGAGCCGATGCAGAAGGCCTTCGTGTCCGTTCCCAACGACTGGCTTGGTCAGGTCACCCGTGAGGTCACCAACCGCCGTGGTATCATCGAAGACATGCCCAGCGAGGGCGAAGTGACCACCGTCGTCGGTGTGCTGCCCATCGCAGAGACCTTCGGTTTCTCCAACGACATCCGTGCTGCTTCGCAAGGACGCGCGGTCTGGAACACCGAGAACCTCGGATTCGAGAAACTCCCCGAGCACCTCTTCGACAAGGTCGTCGGTGAAATCCGTACGCGCAAGGGCCTCAAGCCCGAGCCCTACGGTGAAGCCTACTACGCCGAGTGAGAACGATGGTGGACGAAGCGAGCATCGTCTCGCTTCATGCCGCGCCAGAAGGAGGCGTGCCCAAGCCCGCCGTCAGGTCGCTTGACGTGACCGTAAGCGGATGCATCGGTGATCGCCAACGCGACCTGAAACACCATGGCGGTCCATCACGGGCGGTCTGTTTGTGGAGCCTTGAGGTGCTCCAATCCCTTCGCATCGACGGGCATCCGGTCAAACCAGGAGACGTCGGTGAAAACGTGCTGGTTCGCGGACTTTCATTCGCGGAACTTGCGGTTGGGGACGTGCTTGATTTGGGTGCAGTTCGCATCAGATTGACGGGTCCTGCCCCGCCGTGTCGCACCATTCAAGCCGCGTTTACCGAGGGAGCGTTTCGGTCCATCGATGCAAAGAAACACCACGAAAAAACGCGGTGGTACGCGGAGGTCTTGGCCGAGGGGCGAATGCACCCCGGTGATCCGGTTGTTCTCAGGAAAGACGGGCCAATTGCAGGTCCGTGAATTCCCTGAGCGCACGCATCGCGGGGTTGGTTGGTAGGCGATCCAAGCAAGCGTGAGCTGCAGCGTGATAGTCCGTGGCTCGCTCCCGTCCATATGCGATGGATCCAGAGGCTTCGAGTCCAGCGTGAGCGGCTTCGATCTGTTCAGCCGTCGCTTCATCTCCCTTCCCCAAAGCGCGGAGCAGGGCTTCCTTGGCCGGGCTGTCGGGTTGGTTGAGGGCATGAATGACCATGAGGGTACGCTTGCCCTGAGCCACGTCGGAACCGGCGGGCTTTCCAAGCGTGGTCGTGTCGGAAACGACGTCGATAAGGTCGTCCATCAGTTGGAAGCAGAGGCCAACGTTCAGCCCCCACGTTCGCATGCAGTCAATGATCTCCTCATCGGCCCCTGAAAGGAGCGCTCCCAACTCTGAGCACACTTGGAACATCACCGCGGTCTTTCCTTCGATCATCTCGAGGTACCTCGGTTCTGTGACGTTGCTTTCGTGTTCAAATTCGATGTCCAACTGCTGCCCTTCTGAGACCCTGCGCACCATCCAAGCAATGCGCTCCACGATGCTCGGCAGGAGGCTCATTTCGAAGTCAGGCGCGTCGCAAAGGTGCTCGAAGGCAATCGCCAACATGGCGTCGCCTGCGTTGATGGCCGTCGGCACATCGTAGGCCACATGCACCGCAGGTCGACCGCGACGTACGGGGTCGTCGTCCATGATGTCGTCGTGGACGAGCGTGAAATTGTGAATGATTTCGATGGCAGCGCCGACGTCCAACAAGCCGCTGTGGGTGTCACCGACGACTTTGGCCACCAACCAGGGGAGGGAGGCACGCATGCGCTTTCCTCCACCTTCGATCAGGTGCATCATGGCTTGACCCAGTCGTGGATGCCGAGACGCGGTCAGACGGGCAGCGATCCGGGATTCAATCAGCGGCAGAACTTCGAGCACGGATGTACTGAGGTCTGCCCCAACCGCGTTGGGCAGCATGTGGCTGACGTCCCCAAGGTCGTGGATGTGTTCGTCAAAGAGGGCTTGATGGTCTTCCTTGGTCTCCGCATTCCACCACGCATCGTCCATCAAACGCGCTGCGATGCATCTGAACCATGGAGCAATCGGGTGGTTTGGCTCCTCTTCGATGAGCAAGGCTTCCATCTCGTCCTGGCTGACCCACCGGATTTCAGCCACCTCGTTCGGGTTTGGTTTCACCTCGAGATCCTTGACGCGACCCACCAGAAGGTGATCCACCTCGCGCTCAATCCAAGTTTCGTCTTGACGCGCTTGGTATCGAAAACGACCGACGTAGGTCAGGTCGTCAACCGATACCGTTTCGATGCCCAACTCTTGCTTCAATTTCCTGACGGCTGCTCTACGAACGCCAATTCCGTCCGCCTCATCCCGTTCTTCAGGAACGTCGAGAGGATGTGAGCAGCAGGTGTTTGCCCAAATCCCTGGGAAGGTGATTTTGTCGTCAGCACGGCGTTGCAAAAGCAGTCGGCCGTCATCGTCGAACAGCATTACGGAAAACGCTCGATGAAGGGCCCCCACGCCGCGGTGCGCGTTGACCTTGGAAGCACGTCCAATCCGGGTGTCACGCTCGTCGACAAGGATGATGGCTTCCGCCATCATGTCGACTTGCTGTGCGTCAAAACCGTCGAGTGCCTCGGCGTCGGCTTCAGCGACGTCGGTCCTCATGGCGGAAGCCATGGTCAATCGGTGTGGCCTTCAACACTTCATCCCTTCTGCGCTGGTGGGAAGCGTGTTCCCCGCACCGGTTGGCCCATTAAGGCGGCTTGGAGGCGTCCATCGACTTCTCCATTGACAAAAAGAGTCTCTATGCCGTGTTGAGCAATGCTGCGGGCACGTTCCACTTTGAGTCCGATGCCTCCGGTCACGTCCATTTCAGTGGCATGATGGCCCTCGAAGGCTGAGTCTTCCCGCCATTCGGTGATCAAATCCTCATCTGTGGCCTCATGCGGTGGGCGACGAAGCACGCCGTCTGCGCCTCCCATGGCGAACACCACACGCGTGATGTTGGGAAGTTCCACGGCGCATCGGTGGACGACGTCATCGCCGGAAAGGATCCCAAAGGAGGCGGGGCCTGCAATAGGGACAACATCGCCCCACGTCACGGGAACCGTGGTGCCCGGTTGGAGCGGGGCGAGGTCCCCAGAGAAGTTCGGCCCATCGCCGGTTGCCCATTGATGAGGCGGATGTGTGCTTGTGTCAATCCCGCCATCACGGAGCGCTGAGACCACGTGGTTCGACAGCGTCAGCATGTCCGCTCGGACCAACTCCACGGCTTCGTCTTGGCTGGCACATCCGTCGTCGCCTTGGACATTTGATCTTCCATTGGCAAGATCCCACGCTTTTGC
>DUHU01000054.1:0-280 GCA_013330765.1 Candidatus Poseidoniaceae archaeon
GAAGGGCTCCACCGCTCGAAACGCCAAGCAAGGCTGCGCCGAGGATGATCCACGTCAGCACGGTAGGGCGTGCTTGGTTCACGTCGTCGCCCGTCCTCAGGCCGCGGTGGCTTCGGCTTCGTCGTCGCCGCCGATGACGCCAGCGGCCTTGAACAGCCAGTAGATCGCACCGCCAATGAACAGGTTGAGACCGATGAGCAAGCCCATGCGTGCCGCCCACCAGGAGAAGGAGTTCGCAACGTCCTCGTCAAGGATGGAATCGATGAAGGAAAGAATGCTT
>DUHU01000054.1:575-8639 GCA_013330765.1 Candidatus Poseidoniaceae archaeon
GAATCGATGAAGGAAAGAATGCTTGACTCGGTGCCGAAGAAGGCTTCACCCGTCAGCAGGCCTGCGGCGACCATGAAGGTCCCAAGCAGCGCAAGGGCGCGGGTCTTTTCGGCCGCGGTTTGACCTTCTTCCTCACGCACCTTGTCGATTCGGGGCTTGAGCTTCTTTTCCTCCCACCAGTCGCGCGCACCGCCGCCAATGAGCATGGGGAGGGTGTGCGGAATGTCGAGGTACATGCCGAGACCGAAGGACGTGCCCATGCCGGTCGCCCATTCAACGAACATGCCCAAAAGCAGGCCGAGACCGAGCAGCAGGAGGTCGCCTTGACCCTCCGCGAAGATGACGGAAAAGGTCGCAAAGGCGTTGGCTTGCGGCGCCAGCAGATCGATGTTGCCGTTGGCCAATTGAATCGACAGGAAAATCGCCACGCCGGCACCGAAGATGGCACCAGGAACGACGCCCATGATGTTCCCTTTCGAGATGTGGTAGGGACGGTTGCCGATGTAGAGGCTGTTCTTGTAGTCACCAATCACGGTCCCGGACATCGAGATGGCCGAACCGAACACGGTGGTGCCAACGAGACCGAGCAGCACCGCTTCTTGGGTGTCCAAGCCGAGGGTTTCCTGCGCCCCAAGGAAGACCCCGAGGAGGAGGAGGAGCACGATGAACGACGTACCGGACACGGGTTCGATGCCCGTCTCACCCATCACGCGGACGGCGATGGCGCCAAGCATGAAGGTGGTCGCGATCAGGACCGTGGCGAAGAGGGTCGAAGCAAGGACAGGGAAGCCCCCAAGCGTGAAAATGGCGATCATCGAAAAGAAGGTCACAGCCATGAAGATGGGAATGTGCTTCAGGGGCCATTCGTACCAGCCCTTGCCTTCGATGTATTCGGCGCTGCCGTCACCGCGGAAGGCGGAGCCGATGTCGCTGAAGATGGCCAAGAAGGTCTTGTACATCTTTGCGAGGCCAAACAGACCGCCTCCGACGATGCAGCCAATGGCAATGGTGCGGATGGTCTTGGCGAATGCGATCATCTGGAGCGTCGCTGCTCCACCCGCTGCGAAGTCGTGCAGCGGAATGTCTGATTGTGCTTTGGCGTCGTAGATGGGCACGTTGAGGATGACCGCGAGCGGCACAAGGAGGAGCCAACCGACGAGGGTTCCCATGTTCACCAACAGCGCCACACGGAGTTTCATGAACCATCCAATGGCAAACATGGACGGCGTGAACGCGAGTCCAATGTAGGTGTACGCGAAGGGATTCCACGTGCCTTGGGTCCATTCCGTCACGCCCTTGGAAACACCGTCTTCGGTGCCTGCCGGTTGGTGCAATTTGCCGTGACTGTAAATGCTGGCCAGCCCGAAGTCACCGATGCTGAGCATCTCTGCAATCCAGTCCATCAAGGCCAGCTTGCGGTTGTTGATCCAAATAAGCGGGTACTCGATGATGAAGAGGCCAATCATCGTCACACCGGTCCAGACCCCGATGGTCTTCAGCGAATCGCGCGCGTGCTTGACGGCTCCCGTGTTGACGTCGGAAGCGATGTCCAGCATCTTGAGCGTCGCTTCGAAACCAGGCAACGGCAATGGATCTTCGACCAGCCAGACCCGTCGGAAGATGATGAAGTACATCACGCCGAGGAAGCCGGCAAACATCGAGGCCACGATGCCGATGAAGGCCAAGCGAAGGGCCTCGCCTTCACCCAGCGTGATCAACGGACCAGAGGCCAACTCATACTGAGCCTGTGAAGCCAGCAGGAAAATGGCGGGGAAGGTGAAAATGAATCCCGTTGAAGCGTGCGTGGCACCCGTGGTCGCCGACGTCGCGATGTTGACTTCGGAAGGCGACCACTTCAGCGCCATGCCCAGCAGGTAGGCGATGTACCACGCTGCGCTGATGGCGAGTCCAAGCTTGAGGCCGATGTAGGCGGTCACGCCGGAAAACACCGCACCGATGGCGATGCCAAGAAGCACCTTGGGGGTGCTCCAGTGGGAGACTTCGAAGGACTCCTGGAGGTTTTTCTCCTCGAGGTATTGCTCCAACACACCGGTGTTGAGGTTGTTGTACATGTCGTCGTCGAGCCACGTGAGGGTCCCGTCTTCGATGGCCTTCAGGCCTTGAGGGGTCACGGGTTGACGGTAAGCGGAGCGTTGGACACCCATGACGAAAACCTCCGGTTACACCGAGGGAGGAACGGCACTTGAAGACCATTCCCCATCGGTGGGCCTGTTCAGGCCTCAGAATCCTGCCCATCTTCACCGTAGCCACGGATGTGTTTGACGAATTTCGCGGGCACGCCAGCCCACACCTGACCGGGTGGAACCGTCTTGTGCTTGGGCAGCACGGCGCGGTTCGCCAACACGCAATCGTCGCTCAAGGTTGAGCCGGGCATCATGATCGAACCACCGCCGACCACGCACCGGTCACCGATGGTGACCGGGGCAAGGTGAAGTTCGCCACGCTCGACGATGTGGCCGTTGATCGCAGCGTGTCCACCAATGACGGTGTCCGAACCGACGCGAACGAGGAAGGGGTCGTTGATGTCCTGGGACGTGAGGTTGGAGTCCTGACCCAGTTTCACGCCCGCCAAGCGGTAGTAGGTGTTGGCAAAAATCGACGGGCAGACGTGAATGAGGAAGGGTTTCGTGGCCCGATGAATGACGCCGCAGGCCGCCCAGCGGATGGTCGTGCCGGAGAACAGAGGCGCCACCTTTCCTTCGTCAGGAACACGCGGGTGAATGATCATCTGGACGGTGCCTGAAAGCAACAACAGACCGAGGCCCCACGCAATGAAGGCCAAAGCCGCAGCAATGCTGGTGTAGAGGTAACCCATCCATTCGGTTGCGTCGATCCCGAAGGCGTTGACTTCGTGAAAGACCCACAGGGCGGGGACGATTGGGATGGCCCAAAACGTCGCCATCACGAAGATGAACAAAGCAGACAAGACGTGTTGCAAGGCGGTAAAGGCCTTCATGCTCGGATGGGATGACCTGCAGCCTATAGCCGCGTCGCCGATTTCCGAGGTGGAATCAATGGTCGCGGATGATCTTGTAGCGACCAAGGGCTTCCATCCACATGATCTCCTTTCCTGCCTCGATGTTCAGGCTGTCTTCCATGGGGAGGATCATCATCGAGTGGTCGCGCATGTTCATCGCGTGCACTTCGTTGCCTTCCATGTGGGTCACCATCGCGGTGCCTTTCTCAATCATGGGGACGTTGATGCTGTCCGTCACGGTGCCGACGTGGCTGATCTTCTTCCTGGTGAAGATGGACTCGAGTTCGAGACGGGCCTTGGCCGAACCGTGCTTTCCGGGCTTGGACTTGGAGATGCTGAGGATTTTGTAGGCCTCTTCGTCGACCACGCAAAAGCGGCCGACCTTCAGGGTGCGAATCTCAACGCGGTCGGTTCCGGGCATGCGCTTCCCTCCGTGCGGGGACTTATGACCATATCCCCGAGAACGACGCGCTGAGCGGCCATGCCTCACAGGTTACGTACGTCAAAGCGTTCGCCTGAGCCGAAACCATCGACGTCGAGAAGCACCGGAAGGAGGCGTTCGGCCACCACGTCTGGAGCAACCAAATCACCGTTTTCATGGTAGCCAACGAAGTCAGGATGGGCCGGGAAGCCTTCTGGCCCCGCGTCGCGAATGGCTTGCTGCATCCCGGTGTCCACGATGCCAGGCGCGACCGCGACGGCCGTGATGCCGTGCACTTGGCCTTCCACCGCCAAGGAACGCGTCCACATGTCGAGCGCGGCTTTGGACGCGCAGTAGGCCGACCAGCCGTGAATTGGGCGCAAACTGGCACCCGAAGAAATCGTCACCACACGTGCACGGCCTGCCACCAAGCCGGTCCACAGACCTCGGGTCAACTGCTGCACGCCAACGAGGTTGACTTGCAAGGCGCGGGCCCATGCCGCATCGTCGAGGGCCGACATCGCGCCAACAGGCGCGACGTCCCCGGCGTTGTGCAGCAGCCCGGAAACGCCGGAGGCCGCGACAGGCGGAAGCGCGAGAACTTCTGTTGCTGCGGACGCGATTGCCTCGGGGTCTGCGAGATCCACGTGGACCGCATGGATGCGCTCGCCGTCGTGAAGTTCGGCCAAAGCGGACGCGTCGCGGCCCATCGCCACGACCGTGTGGCCTTCGTTGACCAAGGCCATGACCAGCGAACGGCCAAGCCCTTTCGTTCCGCCCGTGACGACCCAGACCATGGAACCGCCTCACGCGTAGGTGTAGAAGCCACGCCCAGACTTGCGCCCGAGCAGGCCAGCGTCGACCATGCGGCGCAGGAGCGGCGCAGCGCGGTACTTCGGATCGCCGAGGCCCGTGTGCAAGACGTCCATGATGTGCAACACGGTGTCGAGACCGATGAAATCCGCAAGGGCCAAGGGACCCATGGGGTGGTTCATGCCGAGCTTCATGATGCCGTCGATCGCTTCCTTGGTGGCCACGCCTTCTTGCAGGCAAATGATGGCCTCGTTGAGCATCGGGCAGAGGATGCGGTTCGAGATGAAGCCGGGGTAATCTTGGGAGGTCAGCGGGGTCTTGCCCATCGCTTCTGCCGCCGCAACGACCGCGGCGTTGGTCTCGGATGCGGTGAGTTCACCGTCGATGATCTCGACGAGTTTCATCAGCGGAACGGGATTCATGAAGTGCATCCCGATGACCTTCTCCGGCCGCGAGGTGCATGCGGCGATCTTGGTGATGGAAATCGACGAGGTGTTGCTCGCGAGGATGGTGTCCGGTCCGCAGATCTGGTCCAAATCCTCGAAGATGGAAATCTTCAGGCTGAGGATTTCTGGCACGGCTTCGACCACGAGGTCCACGCCCGCACACGCGCCACGGTCGGTTGAGGTCGACAGGCGTCCTCGTGCTGCATCGGCGTTCTCTTGGCTGAGCCGCTCCTTCTGGACCAACTTGCCGAGGGAGCGTTCGATGGTCGCCATGCCTCGGTCAACGGCGTCTTGGTTGATGTCGATCATGACGACCTCAAACCCGGACGTGGCCGCGACTTGCGCGATGCCGTTGCCCATCTGTCCTGCTCCAATCACCGCGATGCGTTCAATGGCCATGAGGTGGCGACGGAACTCCCATTCATCATGGTTCGCTCAATGGCATGAGGTAGTCCCGCCCGGATTCGAACCGGGGTCCTCGGAACCAAAATCCGAGATGATGGACCTCTACACTACGGGACTCTAGCCCGGCGGCTGCGGCCGGTCCTCAAGAATCCGTCGACCAACGCGTTCCTTTCAGGCGCCGTTCTGCAGAGGCCACAAAGGGAGCACCGTCCAGAAGACCTTGACGCTCGTAAGCGACGGCCTGCGCGGCCATGTCGAGGGAATCCATCCGCTTGACGAAGTCGGCTTCGGGGCTTTCGCCTGCCTCGTAGAGGTCCCACAAGTCCAGCCATTGCGGCGCGATGGTGGCCATCGCCGCGCGTTCCTGCGCGTGCTTCTCGGCTTTGTCCACGCCGTCGTGCGGCGTGATGTCCCCGACCACGGCTTCGGCGAGGTCATGGACCAGGGCCATGCTGAGCACGGTCGCAAGGTCAAGGCCCTCAGGACAATGCTGCAAACACCGGACGGCCATGCCCCAACTGTGGGCCGCCACGCTCTCGGGCGCGTCGTGCCCTGCGAGCACCCAGCCCGCACGGTCGAGATGCTTGATCCGGTCCATCGCCGCGTCGAGGTCCATGGACAGGGGCCGGAGCGAGCCTCCAAAAGGTCAGCGCAGCACCAACGGCCATGGACCCGCTTCCCGTGGGCGATGCACCCTGGTGGGAGGAGGCCGTGGCCGTGCTGGCCGAAGACGACCTGCTCGGTCCCATCGTCCGTGCTTATCCAAGCCCCGCTTTGGCCGGACAAGGCGATGCTTTCCGTTCAGTGGCCAACGCCATCGTTGGACAACAAATCTCAGTGGCTGCAGCCGAGGCCATCTGGGGCCGGCTTGAAACGCTGCTTGGCGAGGTCACTCCAGCTCGGGTGCTTTCGGTGTCCGAAGACGATCTGCGGAGCTGCGGCTTGACGCGGAGCAAGGCCAGTTACGTGCACGGTTTGGCCACGGAAGCCGACACGTTGCTTCCCAGTGACTGGGCTTCATGCTCGGACGTCGAACTGCGAAAGCACCTGATGCGCTTCCGAGGCATCGGGCCGTGGACCGCAGAGATGTTCCTCATGTTCGTGCTGCTTCGCCCAGACGTGTTCTCCCCAGGGGACATCGGCCTGGTTCGTGCCATTCAGCGTTTGACCGATGGCGTGGAGGACGGCAAGGACGCGGAAGCTTTCGCTGAGCGGTGGGCGCCATGGCGAACGGCGGCTTCGTGGTTCCTCTGGCGGACCATCGACGCCGAACCGGTCGAGTACTGATGTGTGCCGTCGTGCTTTTGATAGGGCCAACGGGCCTGTCAGCATCATGTCCGATTCACCAGAGGTCCCAGAAGAGGAACCCATCCCTGTCATCGACAGCGATGCCAAGACACCATCCCAGGGAACCTCTGACTTGCAAAAGCGACTCAAAGACACCGGCGACTCGCTGAAGAATGCTTCACGACGGTTTGGAACCATGACGGCCAAGTTGGCCAAGAAAACCGGCAGTGAGGTCACAAAAGCCGTCGACCGGACCAACCAATCCATCCAGAGTGGTTTGGCGATTGCCAAGGAGAAAAAAGAGCGACGGCGTGAGGAAAAAATCACCACGCTGCAAGAGGAAATTTCCGACGACGGCATCATCCAAACCCTGCCCGACATGGTCGATCTTCCAACTCCAGAAATCCGTGAAGCAGAACGGCAAGAGCAGGTTGCGATGTTTGAAGCCCAAACCCAAACCCAACTCAGCATCATCGAGGAACTCCAGAGAATGTCGTCTCGGATGGACGATCTTGAGCGGCGCAACCGAGCGCTTGCAACACCTCTTCCTGTTGCTGAGGAGCCTCAAACCAAGGCCCTGCCGAAGCGCATGGAAGACGGCCAGGTCGTGACCGGAGCCCTCGTGGTGCTCGGAGCATCGCTGCTGTGGGTCGTGGCCATTCTGGGCCTCGATCAGGTCATCCACGAACAAGGCATGACCACGGTGGGCCAAGTTCCCCTCAGCCCTGTGGTTTGGGCCGTGGGTACGTCGTCGTGGACCATGTACATTCTCGCTCGTCTTGCGCGTGTTGGACCGGTGCTTGACGCTCCACAAGGCCTGAGGATTCAGACCTCACTCGCGGTGGGCATCACGACGCTCATGGCACTGGTGTTCACCGACGACACCACCGCAGCCATGTCTGATGTGTGGGTCTGGGGAACGGTGGGTGTTGTGGCACTCATGCTGACTGCTGGTCTGATTGCAAGCGCATGGCGCTCGACCAAGCGTCTTGTTGGCATGGACGATTGACTCAAACACCGTCTTCGAGTTCTGCTTGGTAGCGTGCGAAACGCTCCATCATCTCGTCATGCGTCATGGTGAGGATTTCGTCCTCGTCAGGAACCACGACCGTCGGGGTGTTGAGCACCTCGTCGATGCGGTTGCCGTAGCGCTCAAAGAACTCAATCAGGTTGTGAATGCAGCGTTCAAGCATGCTTGAGTGAAAGGAACCCTGCTCGATGGGGATCATCACGTTGGCCGTGATTTCGCCGTCCTCGGGGTCCCAGCTTGCGCGCGCGAGCTTGTAGGTGCGGGTGGCTTCGTTGAACACTTCGAACAGCGCAAGGCGCGTGACCTTGTCGAGACCTGGCGCACGGCGTGCAAAGGGTGCAGCGACAACCAGCATCTCACCGTCTTCGACGATCCTGATCAGCAGACTCAGACGCTTCTCACCCTCGGCGTCAAGGTAGGTGTCCGTGATAACGCCCGTCAGCACGTTGCTCTTGTCTTCTTTCACGATGTACTTCCACGACATCCCGTCCAAGGTGTTCTTCACGTCGTCCAAACTTGCGGCCATACGCACACTCTCGCACCAGAGCATATCAACCTGCGAAGCAGAGATATCCGGTACCCTGTCATGAGTTTTTGACGCGTCCAGACCACGTTGGCCTGCTTGCCAAACGCGTCTTCACCTTTGTCCCGTACGCCGTCTTCT
>DUHU01000085.1:0-817 GCA_013330765.1 Candidatus Poseidoniaceae archaeon
TGAGTCGGATGACGATGTCTTGGTCTGCAACGTCAAGGCGGATGAATCCGCCTTCTTCATCTTCGATTTCTTCGTCGGTACCGACGCGAATGTTTCGGATGATGGTCTCCATTCGAGATGGGAGGTTTTCCCCAGAGGGAATGCAATCGTCGTACGACGCGATTTGATGGTTCACGAGGCTGCGCTCGCGGAAGTAAGCTTCGATAATCTCCTGCATGACAATCCCTCCGGTTCAGCTCCCCTCTACAATGAGGCGATAGGCAACGGCGACGCCGGCTGAGGGCGACTTCCGAATGACTTTGAGTACACGGTCTGAGATCCACCCCGAGGCCAGGGGCTTGTGGTCAGGGTTGGCGGCAAGGGCGGCGACGTCCTGAGCCTCCGCGGATTCCTTGATGACCTGAACCACAGGGTCGGTGATGAGGATCTTGGGGAGCAGTTCCTTTGCGAGGCGGTGCTCGCCGGTTTCTGGGTCCTCGCGGACGAGGTCCCATGGTTCGAGTTCTTCCGCCTCGACCGCGAATTGCTCTTCCGCAGAGATGTTGGGCGCACCGAGGAGTTCCTGATGCGGGACCATCGTGTGGTTAAGCGGGTTGAATCGAATGCTGATTTCCGGCCGGTCGTAATCGTCGATGGCCTTGGCGCGAATCGTCAGCTTGCGGCTCTTCTTCTGGGCACGTCGGCGAGAGCCTTGGTCGGCGATGATCCGCATGACGTTGGCGTGGACGTCGCTTTCCTTGGAAACGCTGAGGCAAGATGCAACCTCGTCTGGGCTCATCTTCTTGATGTCAGCCATGTTTCGGTCCGTGGCCAGTTT
>DUHU01000085.1:1119-1277 GCA_013330765.1 Candidatus Poseidoniaceae archaeon
GTTTCGGTCCGTGGCCAGTTTGTGGGCCGCCTCTTCCTCGACGCCGAGTTCAATGAGGCGCTTCTTCGTTGCGCTTTTCACGACCAAATTCTTTCCCCGCCTTTGGCCCGTGAACGATGGACCTGAGGCTTGACCAGGCGGGCCCGACGGGGTTCGAA
>DUHU01000085.1:1582-6077 GCA_013330765.1 Candidatus Poseidoniaceae archaeon
CAGGCGGGCCCGACGGGGTTCGAACCCGCGACCATCGGGTTAAAAGCCCGACGCTCTACCTGGCTAAGCTACAGGCCCAATGCGCATCTTGGGCGAGCGTCCGACCGGACATCCCTTTATGAAGATTACGCGCCAAGGAGCGTCCCACCTACGCATGAGGCTTTTGGAACGCAGCACCCTGATGTATAGCATCTACTGAGGAGGGAGTGAACCGCATGGACGCCCCGTTTGCTGCAGCCGACGCCGAGGCCGAACGCCTCCGTCTTGAGCGGACCTCTGCAGCACACCGTTGGACAGACGGGAAAGGGCGACCTTGGGATCTCGTGATCCCCCCCACGGTGTACCCGCCCCGTGAGGACACCGATTTGCTTGCCGATGCTCTTGCAGCGTTGGGAGCAGGTGGAGGTCGAACCGTCTTTGAGGTCGGGGTTGGCAGCGGTGCTCTTTTGCTCCAAATGGCGGCCGACGGTTGGAACGTGACAGGGTGTGACGTGCATCCGTATGCCGTGGCCGCCAGCCGTCACGCCTTGGCTCACCATGGCCACACATCCAAGGTGCTAGAAGCGGACATTCGTGACGTAGATACGTCCTTTCTTGGCCCCGCAGACCTCATCATTTGGAACACCCCCTACCTTCCACCGGTGTCCGCTCAGGACGCCCACCTCGGCCCCCTCGAGGAAGCGGCTTTGTCGGACCCTGTCCCAGGCGGCTCGGCCTTGGCGCTTCTCGCGGTCTTGGCCGATTTGCCCGCCCGACCTCAACGCCGAGCGATGGTGGTCCTCGGAGCGGAGGCATACTCCGAGTTGCGCTCCGAGGCCACCAAGCGCGGCTGGTCGTGCACCGTCGAGGGGCGCCGTGTGTTTGAGGACGGCGAAGGTCTGATCTTGGCCGGCCTCGAACGGGCGTGGCCGACGGCCACACACGCCGTCGTGGCTTCGACAGGAAGCACCAATGCAGACTTGATGGAAAACGAGGGAGCTGTCGGCGACAGCCTCCGTGCCGTTCACCAAACCAAAGGAAGAGGGCGGCGGACGGCGTCATGGGCCTCAAACGAGGGCGACCTGACGGCATCATGGATCGTCCACGACGGACAAGGTCCGATTCCTGCTCATGGGTTGGTCCAAGCCGCATGTGCACTTGCCGCACGTGACGTTTTGGTGGACCTTGCTCGCATGGACGTCGACGACGTCCTCCTCAAGTGGCCAAACGATCTCCTCATCGAGCAACACGTTCTGGGGAAAGTTGGAGGTTGGCTTGTCGAAAGCAGGCAACAAGGCCGCAACAACCGCGTGGTCGCAGGCTTGGGGTTGAACCTCACCCCGGGCCCGTCCTCCGTCGCTGGAACACCTCGTGGCTCGCTCGAGGGAGTTGATGCAAGCGACCTTCATTCGGCTTTGACCGTTCGCTTGTGCACGCGGCTGAACGCCCTCCGTACCAAAAGGGGGCGGGCGAGCATTGTGGCTGAAGCATCTGACGCCTACCGAAATTCGGCCTCCGTACTCGGCTTGACCGACATCGAAGGCAACGACCTTGTCCCCACAGGGATGGACATGCAAGGCGGCCTGTCCGTCGAGGGGCGAGAGGAAACGATACACGACCTTGACGCCGTGATGTGGCGGGCTTGGCCGTCGCCTCAGTCAAGCAATTCTGCGTCCAGATCGGCTTGAACCTCAGGTGTCGAATTCTTGCCCTGCAGCGAGAGCATCACCGCGTATCCCACGAGCAAGGCCCCAAGGACGGGTGGCAAAGCGAAACTCAACGCACCACGCTTCAAGTCAACATCCACTTCGCCTGTTCCTTCAGAAATCGAGACCGACCAAGTCACCTTGCCTCGTTCGGTCACATCGAAGCTTTGGCTGCCGGTATCTCCTGCCGCCAGTGCTTCGGTGATCAGCACCTCGTCCTGACCTTCCATCTGGAACCGAAGGGTCACGATGGAGGTCTGGTCCACGGCATAACTGACGTCCACCGATGCACCCTCACCAAGTCTGGCGTTCCCGGAAACGGAGTCATCCACGTTCAGAAGGACAGGGTCGTCCCACGCAAGCATGACGATGCTCCCGACGAGGAGGCTGAGGCCAACGAGCATGACCACGTCCTGAAGACGCAGCGGCGGCGCGTCCCCTCCGGCTCCCATGTCGGGCCCTCGCCGCTATGCTTCATCAACGTCGTGGCGGCCGAGGCAAACCCAACCGGTCCCTCACGAGCCTGATTTTCCCCGAGGTCGTCACGCTGCGTAGACCGTGCTCCGCCCAGGTGGCCTCATCGGCCAAAACCTGACGCACCAAAGGTGCCACCTCAAGGGTGACGCCAAGGACGGCCAGCCCTACGTCACCCCCCCTGCGGTCTGCAGGTACGACGTCCATGAGCCGAACCTTGGCTTCAAAGAGGCCGTCGAGCACGTGCTCAACGTCTGCCCTGTCGTTCAGGTGGGGCCCGAGTTCAACGCCAATCCATCGCCGTTTTGGACGATGTGCCTTCGACGGACGGGCCATGTTCGGCCCTTTCAGGCGGCCCTTGATGACCGTTCTCCCCGCACGTTGAAAGGGAGAGCGTCGGTTCAGGGAGCGATGGACGGGGAGGTTGAGCAAGAACCGCCGCTGACGCTGTTGGGGCTTGTCAGGACGCTGACCGCCACGGCCACCTTGCCCCACTTGTTGGGTTTCCTGGCCGTGGTCGTCGCCCTCTTCGTGACGGTCGGAGGCACAGCGGGGCTGGAAACAGAGGCCGCTGCAGCCTTTGTCGGCATGGGGTTGGCCTATGCCGGCGTGGCCATGCTTGCAGAACAGCAATCGTTGCGGACGTGGGTCGTGGCAGAGAAAGGTCGACCTCGTTGGACCCTCATCACCGTGGTGCTCGTTCCTTTGGCCCTCGGATCCGTCTGTGCCGGATTGATCCTCACGGTGTTTGATGCTGCAGGCCTCGGCTCCACCCTCCCCGTGGTTCTTGCCGGCCTGTTTGTTGCGTGGTCCGTCGGGCAAGGACGTTCGTTCCGAAGTGCCATCGTGCGGTGGCCAACGACCGCCTTGGAACCGGCAACGCGCAACCCTCCTGGCGGCATGGCGACGGTCCTTCGAATCGGCGCGACGGGCGTGTTGCTTCTCGTTGTGCTCGTGGCCCAAGCGGCGCTTGCCGGCACCTCGATCCTAAGCGCATCGGTCAGCCTCTTCGACGTGATCTTGAATCAATTGGCCATGGCCGGTGGCTTTGCGGCTTTGGTGGTGGTCGGCGAATTCATCACCGCGGGTGGACGTCGGCAATGCCAAACCGATCGATGGACGTCCCGGATGTTCACGCGATGGCACGTGTTGGCCCTCGTATTTGCTGCATGGCACCTTGGCACCGCCTGGCGCCACATCACCTCCACACAACCACAAGTGGCCACCGCCGTTGAGGAAATCATCCTCATGGTGGTGACCGTGGTGATGGCCGTCTGGTCCATGACCAGCAAAACAACCGGGTCTGACCTCGGGTTGGTTCGAAGGTCAAATGCCCTGTTTTGGGGGCTTGCGTTTGGGTATGCTTACGCCGGTTCGGTCGCCATGCTGAGCACCGTCGTACAAGGCGTGAGCGGGGTGCTTTTCCTTGGTCACGTCGTGGTGGCCTTGACCCTCCTCATGCTGCTTCGCACCACTGGGCCGCTCTTGGCCAACCGGCATGCGACAGCGATGAGCCATGCCGCAATGGGGGCGCGTGTTGAGGCACGAATTTCTGAACGCAGCACGGATGCTTCCGAGCCAATGCTCCATGCCGAAGCGGAGGCCACGACGGCGGCCCCTGAAGAAGCGGACGCTCCAGTGGTCACGGTCGAACCCATCACCTCGGAAGCAGCCGAGGAAGACGTCATCGAGCTGCTGGACTAAGCCACGGCGGACAAGCCAGAGAGGAGAAGGATCACGCGGACCCGTCCGTACATGGCTTCGGAGACCCTCGCACCAAGAATGACCTTGGCGTCTTGGCTCAAGGTTCGTGTGAACGCTTCGGAAATGGCCCCCATTTGCGCAATGGACAGGTCCGGGCCACCTTCGAGATGGATGTAGCATCCTGTTGCACCACTGACGTCCACGTCGGAGAGCGGGGCTCCTGCTGCTTGACGAATGAGGCCTTCAACGTCGTCTGACGATCCACTCCCCACGAGGAGGGTGGCGGCTCCACCGTTGGCCAAAATGGCCCGCAAATCCATCAGATCGAGGTTCATCAGGCTCATGTGAAGCAGCGAATGCACCAAGCCGTCCACGAGGTCCTCAATCCACTCGGAACCCATGGCCCAATCTTCACCCCTGTCCCGAGCCCTGTGGGCGAGGCGCTCCAAGGAGACGCGAACCGTGACGTCAGCGTTCGCCTCCAAACCGGCCAAGGCTTGGTTGGCGATCATGGTTCGATGTGGCTGTTCGGTTTCGAAGGGAAGCGAAGCGACGGCGATGACGATGGCCCCTGCCCTCCGGGCTTGCCTGGCGAGCTCTGTTGCGGCTCCGCTGCCGGCTCCACCTCCGAG
>DUHU01000247.1 GCA_013330765.1 Candidatus Poseidoniaceae archaeon
GCCGAGATCGCATAGCCCGGTATTGCGGTGGATTCGAAATCCACTGTCGTAAGACTCGGGGGTTCGAATCCCTCTCTCGGCGCTTCACACGTGAACATCGAGGAACATCGCTTTGCTGCGAGGGTGCGCCTTCTAAGGGGGTTCGAATTGGGTATTCGAACCCCTCTGTTGAGCCTCACGCATAGAACGCGTCAGGTTGCTCCATCAACTCAGTGATGTGGTCTTGCACGACACGAGGTGCTCGTGCCTCAAGCAGTGAACGCAGGTGCTCGTCCACGTTGGGCATGGCTTCCAAGCCGAGAGCGAAGGTCTCGTCGAGCATCGTTGCGAGCCGTTGGGCGGCGCTCGGGTCCTTGCTTTCCCCAACGGTGGTCGAGACGGCAAGTGAGCCTGAGAGGCCGTAATGAGGCGCGGTCGACACAAGGAGGGCCAACGCCCCAATGCAACCGGCGCTCGGTTCGGTCTTGCTGACGGTTCGGCCTTCCGCTTCAAAGGACGCAACGTCGGCTGTCGAGGTGGCCACCCAGAACGTGCGTCGGTCTTCTGCTGCAGCCCGGAAACCTGCAAGCCCCACGACCTCACTCGCGCCTTCCAAAGCGTCCAGCAAGCCGACTGCAGTGGCGTGTTGTAAGTGGGGCAGACTGGACTGTCCTCCGCCAATCAGCACGTGTGCTGGGCCTGAAGCGGTCTCGAGACGCACCAAACGGTGATGAGGCGGCTTGAGGACTCCATCGCTGTCGAGTTGAGCCAACGGAGGAAGGGACGGATCGAGTACGTGAGCAACGGTTTGTGACGGAAGAAGTTGTTCAAGCAATTCAGCCGTCAGCACCCCAATGTCACCGACTCCAGGGAAGGCAACAAAGCATGGCCCGCCCGCGACTCCTTGCTCTTCGAACCACACGACGTTGAGGGACATACCGTCCTGAATCGCCCCGAAGGGGCATAATGCTTGGCGTTTGAAGCGAAGCAGCGGGTGGCTTCATTCCTCTTCCGCACGCTCGCCGAGTTTGGGAAGTGTCTCGACCCATGCGGGGTCTTCCACGTTTTCCAAACGTCGCCGATAGGGAGCCTTCGCATCTTCTGGTGACCACTTGATTGGGGCCGCAGCCCGGGTTTTCTGGTCGCAGCATTCCGCGGCCAAGGTCCAACCGTTGCAGCCGGAGCAGAATTGGAGCAATTGACGTGCCATCTCATTCCCTCCAAACTTCGCCCGTGCCGTCGTTGGCTTCAATGGATGCAAGGGTCGATGATGTGGCCTCTTCCCACAAGTCTTCGGCCGTACGGAAATCTGGGGCCTTGACTTCAATGCGGTATTTCGGTGCACCGTCGTAGTAGCACGCCACTTCGATTTCCGCCTCCACGTTGCTGAGGGCTTCGGCTTCAAGGAGCGCTTCTTGGATGCGATCAATGCCATTTACGTTGTCACACGTCAGCGTAAACACGCCCCGGATTTCCACAAAGGGAGGGACGATGTTTTCCAGCGCACATTGGATGAACGCAGGGACCCAGGGGTCGTCGAACCCTGATTCGGCCATCGCGGTCTCACTGGTCGCGGCTTCCTCGAAGGCCCCGTACAGGGTTCCGAACGAGGCGATCAATTCCTCGCGAAGCGTCAGGGCTTCGTTCTCGTCCCAGCCCGCTTGTTCACCGAGCACGCCAAAGAGTTGGATGGCTCGCTGCTCATTCTTCCATTGTTGGAGCCGGTCGCGTCGGCGTTCATCGGAGACCGACTTCAGTGAAAGTTCGTACGAGGTGCCGTCACGGCGCATGCCGGTAATCTTGCAAATCAAACGCTGGCCTTCACGCACGTGAGCACGGATGTTTCGAACCCAGCCGCTGGCGATTTCACCGATGAAGATGAAGCCCTCGCGTCCGTCGAATTCGTCAAGGGAGACGTAGCAACCGTTCTGCTTGACGGTCGTCACCGTCGCCACAACGAGGTCGCCTTCTTGGGGGCCGTCGGTAGCGGTGATGCGAGCCATGCGAGGGTCCTCCCTCACTCATTGGCTTCAACGACACGGCAGCCCACGAGGTCCGCCTTCCCGCCGGAGGGGCGGCTGAGGGTCGCACCGCAGACGGTGCAAGAGATGGGGTTCACGGAACGGTCGAAGATGATGGATTCCGTTCCGCAATCGCGGCATGTCACGGTGAGAAACTTTCCAGCCATTGATGATCACCGATCCACGAGTTCGAATTTCTTGGCGCGCTTGCATGGAGCGTAGTGGGCTTTTCCCGTCTCCGTGCAGCGGTAGAGGATGTTGACGCGCTTGGTCGGCTTCTCACGGCCCTCCGGCTTAGGACGAGGGAAACCGCGGTATCCGGCCGTCACCTTACGGAAACGGCGCTGACCCCAGCGAAGTTCCGATGCGCGCTTCTTCTTGACACGCTCAACGGTGTGCAGGGTGTGCTTGCCCGCAGAGGGGCTGTAACGCTTGACTTGACGTGGCCTCTTCACCATGCGCAACACCTGAGCGTTCAGCCCACCCGAGTCGGGTATTTAGCGATGACGCCACGGTCTCGGGGTGAAGGAGGGGCGGCATGGCCCGATTCGCGGGGAGGGTTCTTGTGCTCCTCATCAAGGTCGTGAGGCATGGGGCCAACGCTGACGGCGGCTTTGCTGCTGTGGCTCCCCGCCCTCTTGACGGTCTTTGGAACCTTCAATCTCCTCGGCCGCGGTGGTCCGATATGGAAGGTGGTGACCCCACTTTGCGGGGTCCTCGTGTTGCTCGCTCCACTGACGGTCCCCGATTCCAACAGCACCCAAGCGGTTGAACTCCTGTGGGGTGTGCTGCTCATTGGTGCTCCACTTGTGTTCGGGTTGGCGCTAGTGGTGTTCAGCGGTGACGTTCCCGTGGGCCAGGTGCCTGTTTGGGGCCGGCCCGTTGGTCTGGTAGGAATCGCCGCTGCCTGCTGGCTCATCGTCACATGGACGCCGAACTTTGTGGCAGACGTGACGCTGTGGGATCGCTTCGTCTTGGTCTTGCTCGGCGCTTGCTCCAGCCTCTGCGCCTCGATGTATGTGCTGCATCGTTTGTTCATCCAACGCCGCAGGTCCCGCTCTTGGCCGATGTTGGCGGGGGCGCTTCTTGCACCAGTGCTTCTTTCGCTCCGAGGCGTAGGTGGTGAGGCGGGCCCCCCGGCCGTAGCTGAGATCGCAGGTTTGTCGGTTGGTGCAGGCTTTGCTTTGCTTCTCTCCGTTCTCGTGATTTGGTTTTACGAGCGGAATTTGCCCGAACCGGAAGCGCTCCCGCCGCCAAGCCAAGACGATTTGGAACGGGCAGCGGCCATTGTGGCTCGGCGTACTCAAAAGGGCGGTGAACTCGATGGCTGAGGTGTCTCGCCCCGTGGCGCTCGGCGCTCTGATTTGCGCGCTTCTCTTTGGCCCGGCCATGATGCTGCTCCTCGCAGAAGGACCCATGCCAGAGAAGGAGGCGATGGGGGTGGGCTTGGCGAACGATGTCTTTGTCGGCTACGTTCTTGCTTCGCTGGGGATGATCCTGTTGTTGGTGGCTTACGGAGACAACCGCGATCGCCCTGCAGCCCCGGTGTTTGGTTTGATCATGCTCCTCGCGGGCGGCTTTCTGGTGGGGCTCTGGCTCTTGCAATCGGCCGATTTCATTGGCGAATCGAGCAGCTCCTTGGCGCGCTTTTTCACGGAAATGATTCATCTTGCCCCGGTGGGACTTGGGCTGGCGCTCGCCGCTCCTGTTAGCCTGCTCATCGCTGCCGTTGGATTGCGTACGTTTGCGCTTGATGAGGCGGAACCCCCTCGGAGTTGATTTCATAAAGGGGTTGACGGTGGCCCACTTCCTGAGGTGACCGTATGTCGAAGGGTACCCCGTCCATGGGCCGTCGTCAAAAGACGACGCACATTCGCTGCCGCCGTTGTGGCCGCAACGCCTATCACAAGCAAAAGGGCGTGTGCGCCGCTTGCGGATACGGTGCATCCTCCAAGATGCGCAAGTACTCCTGGTCAAAGAAGACCCATCGCCCCAAAGCGTGAATTTTCGCGTGGGACAAGGCCAAGTGTCGGCACCTGTTGGACGGCGTGAGGGCGCATCATGTGCGGCATCCTAGGCATCGTTGGCCGTCCGGGCGTCCACGTGAACCAAATCCTGTACGACGGGCTGACCGTCCTGCAACACCGTGGCCAAGACGCCGCAGGTATGCTGACCGAGCACGAGGGTCAGTTTATTCTTCGGAAAAGCAACGGTCAAGTGGCCGATGTGTTCGATGCAGAACGGATGTCGCGGCAACTGGGGTCCATCGGCATTGGGCATGTGAGATACCCGACCGCAGGGTCCTCTTCGAGTGCAGAAGCCCAGCCCTTCTACGTCAACTCGCCGTATGGCCTGTGCCTTGCCCACAACGGGAACCTCACCAACGCAGACGAACTCGAGGTCCTTCTTCGGGACAAGCACTTCCGCCACATGAACACCACCAGCGATTCAGAGCTGCTCCTGAACATGTTCGCGGTTGAACTTCATCGCCGTGCTCGGAGCCTCGAAATCAGCGATGCAGCCCACCTTGACGTGTCCACGGTCTTCACGGCGATCCGAGAGATCAACGAAACCGTACGCGGCGGCTATGCCTGCGTTGGTCTCATCGCCGGTTACGGGCTCTTTGCCTTCCGTGATCCTCACGGCATCCGCCCCTTGGTCCTCGGCCGTAGGGAAGTCGATGGAGCGGAAGAGTGGGTCGTGGCCAGCGAATCGGTGGCGATCACCGCCCTTGGATTCCAAGTCGAGCGTGACGTGGCCCCGGGCGAAGCCGTGTTCATTTCCGCCTCTGGCCATCTTTTCAGCGAAATCTGTTCCGAACCGAAGCCCTTCGCTCCCTGCATTTTCGAGCATGTCTATTTCGCTCGTCCAGATTCCGTGATCGACGGGATTTCAGTGTACCAAGCGCGCCTCAATCAGGGCGAGCGTCTCGCACAACGCATCTTGGAATCATGGCCCGACCACGACATCGATGCGGTCATCCCGGTCCCAGACTCGGGCCGAATCGCCGCCCTCCAACTCGCTTCGACCCTTGGCGTGGTCTACCGTGAAGGCTTCGTGAAGAACCGCTACGTTGGACGGACCTTCATCATGCCCGGGCAAGCGCTCCGGGAGAAATCGGTACGTCGCAAGCTCTCGGCGATTTCCCACGAGTTCGAAGGAAAGGCCGTCTTGTTGGTTGACGATTCAATCGTTCGAGGGACCACGTCTGCACAAATCGTCGAGATGGCGAGGGACGTCGGTGCTCGTAAGGTGTACTTTGCCTCTGCAGCCCCGCCAGTTCGTCATCCAAACGTCTACGGCATCGACATGCCGGCGGTGGACGAATTCATCGCCAACGGTCGCAGCATCGATGAGATCAACGAGATCATTGGAAGCGACCGGCTGTTTTACCAGACCCTCGAAGACCTGATCGATGTCACCTCCATCGGCCCTTCCCCTCCGGAGCGGTTCGATGCGAGTTGTTTCAACGGCGAATATGTCACGAACGACATCGACGTTGCGTATCTTGAGATGCTTCGTGCCAAGAGAAACGACGGGGCGAAAAAAACCAGTGCTCCAACAGAAGTGGTGGGTCTCCACAACGGTGAGGCCTGAACCCATGGATGAGGTCCATTGGGTCTTGCGCCTCGGAGAAGTGACACTGAAATCCAAGCCCGTCAGGCGCTTGTTCCAGAGCGCTATGCGACGTTCGATGGCCAAGGCTGAAGGCCGATGGGGCGTACGTTTGCGCCTTTCATTTGGACGTGATCGCGCTCTTGTTCGAAGCGACGGACCAGTGGATCTTGTGGAGCAAGCACTGGCGCACCAACTTGGTCTCGTGGCCGTTGACCGGGTCCGAATGCTGGGCGATCCAAACGACTTGCCCGGCGTGGCAGAGGCCATTCTGAACCGTCATGATGCACGCGGAACGCCCCGATCTTTTGGCGTACGTTGTCGCCGAACGGGGCCGGTGGCAGATTGGTCGTCCCTGTCCTATGCAGCGGCGCTTGGCACAGCCCTGATTGACGCAGACCCCTCGCTCTCGGTCAACCTAAGTCAACCCGACTGGCCGGTGAACGTCATCTTGCGCGAACGGTCCCTTGAGGTCGTCGAACATCGGCTGATTGGTCCGGGGGGCCTTCCTGTTGGCGCCCAAGGGGACGTGCTGGCGAAAGTGGGTGACCTGAATGCCATGCTTTCCTCCTTCCTCATCATGCGCCGAGGGTGCCGTATTCTTCCCGTCGAAGGGAGCGATGAGGGCTTGGTGGAACGCCTGCGTGCATGGGACGCCAGCATCGGCCGTCGAAGCAGGCACCACACCCATGATGGTGACAACCAGAACCGCCCGTCCTGGGGCTGCATCGGGCTCAGTCTCGATGAGGCTGAACCGTTGGCTGGCCGACAAAGCACGGCGGTGAAGACGACGCCACTGGCACGGCTTGACCCGCTGCTCGGATGGACCGATGAGGAGGTCGATGCCTTGCTGCGTCACTTCGATGCGCCATGGCGTATTCCGCCAGACCCAGATCCCGAAGGTTGGATGACGGCCGTTTCCGATGGATTCACGGAGGTCCTTGCATGAAGACGAAACCCGTACAAGGCTGGGCCCTGCCCGTGACCGCACACACCCTTTTCGAGGGAGGCAACGACCGCTTTTTGGTGCTCAGCGACGGACAAATGTTGCAATTCAACGGCAGCGAGGCGCCTGCTCCCGTCCTTGGCTCCGGGCCACGCCCAATGGGCTTGCAGGGCCGGTTGGTGTTGTGCGCTGACGGGTCGACTGCGACGTTGGGAGATGTGTCCCCTCGCGACCAGGACC
>DUHU01000194.1 GCA_013330765.1 Candidatus Poseidoniaceae archaeon
CTCTGGAACCAGCGTGGACGTCGGACTCGTGGAGGATTCCGCTGATGGGCGAACGTGCGTCTGGGAAGAGCGTCCCGTACCCCACAGGGACCTCGGCCACGTCGGCTTGCAGGTATCCCGCGGCCACGACGGTCAGTTGCGGTCCGGCCGCGTCGTGTTCGCGCGGTGCAGCCCAGAGGACGGAGCGCAGGCCAACGCCGGCATGGGCTGCTGCGGCTTCCGGTGTCGCGAGGTCGACGTTGAAGCAAAGCTCCACCCCGTCGTCGGCGTCCAGCGCCGTCACCAACGCTTCGATGAGCACCTCCATGCCTCCGTCCAGCGAGGCCAACTGACCGCGTTTTGGCGTCCAACCGGGGTACGTTGCACGGACGGCTCGGGCCAACGCTCGACGTCCCATGGGTGGTGCAGGACCGTAACGTGCCATGGTCGGCATCAGCACATCGGCGTCCACGTCGGTGGCAGGCGCGTTGACGATGCCGTGGGTCATGGCGTCGGCCAGCCACGGCACAGGGAGGGCTTCGGCCATGGAACGCCCACCTTGCCGGGCCGCCCGCATTCCTCGCAGCAATCGCCAAGGTCTGGCCTTCAGCAAGGTCCCCGCTCCAAGCCGATGACGTCGGCCTGCGTGGACGATCCAGCGGTGTTTTGCTTCGCCGTTCGAGGGTCGCCAGGCGTCCATCAGTCCAAGATCGTCGATCAGCCGCCACACGGCGGGATGAGGTCGCGAGGCATTGACGGCCACGTCTCCGACCCATCCGTCTTCGCGCCATGTCCGAAGGACGCCGCCTGCATGGGGGGCGCGTTCCAAGACGGTGACGCGAACGTCAGGGGCCACTTGCCGAAGGCGGTAGGCGGCCGTCAGGCCGGACAGGCCTGCGCCGACGATGACCACGTGACCTTCATCGGCCAAGGAGGCGTTGACAAGCAACGGGCGGCGCATCTCTTGGCCGTGGCGGATCCAGGCTTGCCGCGTGCCCGTCTTCATCCGTTCACACCCAATCACGTGGGGTTTGCAAGACCTCGAGCAGTTCGGCTTCCGGCGTCCCTTCCGCAGGGGTGTGGGCATATTCCCAACGTGCCGTCAGCGGCAGGGACATCAGGATGCTCTCCACCCGGCCGTTGGTGTTCAATCCGAAGGTGGTGCCTCGGTCGTAGACGAGGTTGAATTCGACGTACCGCCCCCGACGGACCTGTTGCCATTCGCGCTGGGCGTCGTTGTAGGGCATGTTCATCCGCCGTTCAAGGATTGGAAGGTAGGACGGAAGGAACGCTTCGGCGCACGCTTCGACGAAAGCGAAGCATTCCTCCTTCGGTGCATCGTTCATGTCGTCGAAGAAGAGGCCACCTACGCCTCGACGCTCACCACGGTGGCGGACGTGAAAATAATCGTCGCACCATGCCTTGAAGCGGTCGTAATCGGCCACATCATGGGCGTCGCAAACGGCTTTGTGGACGCCATGGAAGTGTTCCGCGTCTTCAGCGAAGAGGTAACTGGGGGTCAAATCCGCACCGCCGCCAAACCACCAGGAGCCGGGGCGTTCGCCGTCTCCGCGCTCGAAATAGCGGTAGTTTGCGTGGACGGTCGGCGCCATAGGATTCCAAGGATGAAGCACCAGGCTCAATCCGGTGGCAAAGAAATCGAGGTCCTCGTCGTCGCTCAAGGCTTGTCCACCGCCCATCGCGCGGGCGGCTTCCGGACGAAGGGTGCCGTGAACCACGCTGACGTTGACGCCTGCCTTTTCGAACACCTTTCCCTCGCTGAACACGCGTGTTCGACCGCCGCCACCGCCCTCGCGCGTCCATGCGTCTTCGCGGGGGTCGCCACCGTCCAATTCTCGCAAGGCCGCACAGATTCGGTCCTGTTCACGGTGGACGAGATCGATCATGCGTTGGCGCATCAACGTCCCTCCACGGTACGAAGGACGGCCTCCACGCATTCGATGCGCGCACTCGGGGCAAAGCCGTGTCCGAGGTTGAAAATGTAGCCAGGTGCGTCGCCTGCAGCCTCCAGCACCGCCTTTGCTGCACGTTCGGCCGCTTCGGTTGAGCCGTGCATGAAGGTCGGGTCGAGGTTGCCTTGGAAAGCGAGGCGTTCGCCATGCCGTTCACGGTAGGTTCGGAGGTCGTCACGCCAGTCAAGCGACAGGGCGTCGACGTCGAGTTCCATCATGGCGCCATGAAGGTGGCCCGAGGCCTTCGCATAGTGGATCAGCGGCGTACGTTCCGGGCATCGTGCACGGAACACCTCGATGGCTCGAGCGGTCGCTGGAAGCGCGAAGCGTCGGTACGTCGCTTCGTCGAGCAGGCCTGCCCACGTGTCGAACAACTGTACCGCGTCGGCCCCGCCGTGCACGACTTGGTCGGCGAGGAGATCGCCCACGATGTCCCCCATGCGCATGAAAAGCCGCATCGCGGCTTCGGGGTCGGCATGCACCTTGGCTCGGGTGTTGACGAATTCCTTGTCTCCGGTCCCCCCTGCGATGAGGTAGAGTCCGACGGTCCACGGGCACCCTGCGAAGCCAAGACGAGCGACGTCACGAGGCAGCACGTCGGGCAAGGCGGCCAGCGCGTTCGCGGCCCACGGGGCGTGCTCTCGCGCGGTGAAGGGCATCCATTCGTCCACGTCTTCGAAGGCAAACGGCGAGATGCGGATTCCACCGCCGTATTCCACGTCATACCCCAAGGCGGGAAGCGGCGTCAGGATGTCGCTGAAGACGATGGCTGCATCGAGTTGAGGGTACCGTTCGATGGGCTGGACCGTGATGGTCGTGCACAGGTCCAGATTTTTGCACCGTTCCCAGAAATCGGCACGTTCCGCCAGGGCGCGGTATTCTGGGAGGTGCCGACCCGCTTGGCGCATGAACCACACAGGAGGGCGGTCGACCGGTTCGTGACGCAGGGCGGCGAGCACACGGTCTCGGCCGTTCAAGAGCCCACCTCCAACGCGGTCAACACGTCGTCGAGCGCCGCGACGAAGCCTTCGATGTGATGCGCTTCGTGGGCCGTTGAGAGGAAGCCAATTTCGTAGGCGGATGGGGCCAGCATGTAGCCGCGTTCGAGCAGGCCATGGTGCACGTCGGCATACAGCGTGCCAGCGGTGCTTGGGATCTGGTCTGAGCGACGAGGGGGATCATCCGAACCTGGGGAGAACCAGAACAAACTGGCCTGCCGGACGAGCCGCATCGGATGGTCATGACGGGCCAGCACGGGTTCCACGAGGCGTTCCAAGAGGGCACCAAGGGACTCGAGCTGCGCGTGAGCCTCCTCGTCCAAGAGGTCCAGCGTTGCGCATCCAGCCGCCATGGCCAATGGGTTCCCGGACAGCGTTCCAGCTTGGTAGACCGGTCCGAGCGGTGCGAGGTGTTCCATCAGTTCAGCGGGCCCACCGTAGGCCCCGACCGGCAAGCCCCCACCGATGACCTTCCCAAGCGCGACGAGGTCAGGCGTCACGCCGGCATGGCCGGTGATGCCGCCCTCAAGGAAGCGGAAACCGGTGATGACCTCGTCGAAAATGAGCAGGGCTCCATGTTCGTCGCACCGGGTGCGGAGGTGTTCCAAGAAGGCCGTGCGCTGCACGAGCAGGCCGTTGTTGGCCGGCATGGGCTCGATGACCACGGCGGCCATGTCGTCACCATGCTCGGCAAAGATGTGGTCGACCATGTCCTCGTCGTCGAGCGATGCCACCACGGTGGTCGCGACGGTGGATTCGGGGATGCCGGGGCTGCTGGCAATGCCAAAGGTGGCGAGGCCGCTTCCGGCGTTGACCATCAGCGCGTCGACGTGCCCGTGATAGCAGCCTTCGAACTTCAGGATGGTGTCCTTTCCAGTGCACCCTCGTGCCAGGCGAATGGCGCTCATCACCGCTTCAGTGCCGGAGGACACGAAGCGCACCAAGTCCATCATCGGGAAGATCGATTTCACCTTCTGCGCGAGGTGGATTTCACCGACGTGTGGCGCCCCATAGGAGGTGCCACGTGCCATGGTTTCGCTGACGGCGCTCAACACGGTGGGATGTGCATGGCCGTGAATCAATGGGCCCCATGATTGGACGAAGTCCACGAGGGTGTTGTCGTCGGCATCGGTGATGACTGCACCTTGTGCATCCTTGATGTAAATCGGGTCGCCGTGGACGGATTTGAACGCCCGAACGGGGGAATTCACGCCTCCGACCAGGTGCTGACTTGCCTCGGCGTGCAAGGCCGACGAGAGATCACGAATCACGCCTCCACCCCCAACCAACCACCGGCCACAATCTCGCGGGCGTGGTATGTGACGATGACGTCCGCTCCAGCGCGGCGGAAAGCATGCATGATTTCCGCAACCACGGCTCGGCGCTCATCGGCTTCGGGGTGTTGGGCATGCACCATGGCATACTCACCGCTCACGTTGTACACCGCGACAGGCCGATGGGTTGTGGCCTGAACCGCGGCCACGACGTCGAGGTACGCGAGGGCGGGTTTCACCATGAGCACGTCTGCGCCCTCGGCCTCGTCCAATTGTGCCTCCATCACGGCTTCTTTGACCGGTGAACGCGGGTCCATCTGGTGACTCCTGCGGTCTCCTTCTCGCGGAGAGGATCCTGCCGCGTCACGGAACGGCCCATAGAAAGCCGAAGCGAATTTGACGGCGTAAGACAACACGCCAGTGCCGTGGTGGCCGGCCTCCTCGAGCGCGGAGCGAATGGCCTGAACACGTCCGTCCATCATGTCGGATGCTCCGACGTAATCGGCCCCGGCGTTGGCGGCGACAACGGCCATGTCTGCCAGCGTGGTCACCGTTCGGTCGTTGAGGATGGTTCCTTCATGCACGTGACCACAATGGCCGTGGTCCGTGACCGTGCACATGCACACGTCCGCCATCAGCACAATGCCGTCTCCGTGGTCTTCACGCAGGGCCTTCAGGGCCGTCATCATTGGACCGTCGTCCCGCAGACCAAGGTGGCCCTCAGGGTCTTTGTCGTCCTCCGAGTGAACCGGGAACAGCATGTGGCCGACCAATCCCATGGCCACGTCTTCAGCAATGCGTTGCCTCAACACGTCCACGGATTGGCGATGGATGCCGGGCAAACTGGAAATGGGTTCGTCGATGCCTTGGCCTTCGACCACAAAATGCGGCTGAACCAATCCTGAGGTCACGGCGTGACCGTACAGCAGTTCCCGCCGCCCGGCCGTCCATCGGTTGATGCGCATCCTCACGTCCATGCCGATCCCTCCAGGTGAGCGTTCCACCACGTTCGAAGCGCTTCTGCGCTTGGCCCATGCAGCCGATGGACGCGGGTGTTTTGGAATTCGGGGTGGTCCAACAAGGTGCGTTCGGACGCCTCGCCCATGCACAAAACGTCGGCGGGGACGTCGTGCCCGCTGCTGCTCCAGGCCCGAATGGCACTGGGCGAGGTGACCAGCAACACGTCGTTTGGTTCGACGGGCATTGGGTCCACCTTCGCTGCCGTTGTGCGGTATGCGGTCCAGGCCTGCACGTTCCGGCCAGCGGTCTTCAAACCGTCAAGCAGGCCCGGTCGGGCTTGATCGGAACGTGGAAGCAGAAAGGGGATGTCGTCTCCAAAGGATTGGACCAATGCGGCAGCAAAGCCCGCTCCGTCTTCAGCTTCGGCGCAAAAGGCCACAGTATGACCACGTTCCAAGGCGGCAAGCGCCGTTCCACGACCAAGGGCAGCCCACGGCAAGCGGGCAAGGTCTGGACAGAGTTCCAACCCTTGAATGACCATACGGGCGGCCGACGGCGAGGACAGAAGCAACCACGGCCACGCCCTTCGAGGTGCGTGTCCGGGGACCGCTTTTGCAGGCCAATGGTCCGCGAGGAGTTCGAAGTCCAAGACCCGCTGGTGGACCACCTCGACCTTCTCAAGATCGGCTTCATCGGTCAAACGACTTGACGAGGCCGTGGTGATGAGGCGTGGGCCGGTCGTTTGCGAGGGGGATTCAACCTCCTTCCACGAAGGGGAAGGAAAGGCATCGGGTGAGCCTGTCCATCGGTGCACGTCTGGCGTACGTCGGCGGGCCACGTGCGTCCTCCACGACGGTTCGGCGACGGCCACGTGTGCGACGCTGTCCGTCACGTGAGCCGCCACGGGGGCCAAACAGCCTCCACCAAGTTGGGCCAACACCCGGCGCTCGTCCCGAACGGCTTGGGTGGTGGATGGGTGGTCGAGCAGGGCGCGAAGCGCTTCCAAATCGTGCATGGAATCCCGTGCAGCGTGCACGGCAATGGCGCCCTGGCCAGGCGCACAGGGCCACGACTCGAGGTCCAACCGAAGGGCCCCAAGGGCCAGATGACGCGGCTCAAGGGCGTCATGCTCAGCCAACCGCCGGAGTCCGGCTTCAGCGAGCAGCAACGCATCGGCCCGTCCTTCTAGAAGGCGGTTCAGCCGTGTTTCAACCGCACCGCGCACCGCAATGGGCAACAGGTCCGGGCGCAGGTGGAGGGCCATCGCTTGGCGTCGGACGGAGACCGTGCCGAGGTGGGCGTTGAGCGGGAGGTGGTTCATGGCATCGACCGCGCTGGTGACGGCGTCCGGTGTGTCCAACAGCTCGTGAAGCGTAAGCACGCCATCGTGGTCGGAGGGGAAGAGGAGAAAATCGTGCGGTGGAGCCCGTTCAAGGTGACCGAGTTGCAGAATGCTCTCGGCGAGGTCCGTCGGGACGTCTTTGCTGGAATGCACGGTCAAATCGACTTCGCCGCTGAGCAGGCGTGCGTCCAAGCCGGTGACAAATTGACCCACGTGGGTGCTGAGATCGCCGCCTAAGGATTGGTCTCCACGGGTTTGCAGAGGCACGATTCTGGCGTCGAGACCACTCGCCAGTAGTCGTTCGAGCACCGCATTGGTTTGGATGCGCGCCAATGGGGAAGCGCGGGTGCCCACAAGGAGCGTCATGGACGAACCTCGCTTGCGGGCAGGTGAGTGTGCAGGTCGCCAATCGTTCGAACAAGGTCGTCTTCAACGCGTTCCAGCAACGATGGCGAGAGCGGCCGGTCCGTCGTGCGAACCCGCTCGCGAACGTGGTCGAGGGTCACCTCGCCGTGCGCGTTGCACAGCCACGTGGCCAACTCACGTCCAAAGGCCTGCACGGCGGCGTCTTGGGGGGGTTCGTTCAACGGCGATGCCGTCCATCCTTCCGACAAGGTGGCCAGCGTGTGGTGCACCAAACTTCGGAAGTCCGATTGTGCCGCAACGGCCAACTGGGTTTCCAACTGCCGTTCGAGGCGGTCAAGCTCAAGCTTGGCTTTGTCGAGGAGCGCCGGTCGATCGATGGCTGCATCGAGCCCGTGCGCTTGCCGAATCCAGTGGTTCATGCCCATCAGGGTCTGGCCGGGATGCAATCCGTCCTCGTCGATGGAGGGTGGCCATGAGAAATCCATGACCGTCAGGGGTGCTTCCGTCGGGATCGGGCGGTCGCTGCCGTAGGTCGGCGTCGCCACCCTCAGGGTCGAGATCACCAAAGGAACCCGTGGTGGTGCCTTGGTCCATCCTTCGAAATCGATGAACGCCACCTTGTCGCTGAGATGGCCCAAGCGGTCTCGGGCACGCTCGGGTTGCCGGCTGACCACCGTAACGGGAATGTCACGTTCGAGCAAAGCCTCCACCGCTTTTCGCCCCATGTCCCCGGATCCGAGAACGACGCAACCACCGAGTTGTTCGGTGTTCATCATGTCGTCAAGCGACAGGGTTGCAAGGTTGAGCATCGAAGCCGTGGTTCGGGTAAAACCGAGGTGCTTTCGCACCAAGCGACTGGCCCAGACGACGTGCTCCAAGAGGCGTACGAGTTCGGCGTCCATGGCCTCGAATTGCCGGTGGCGTTCAATGGCCGTACGCATTTGGCCAAGCACCTGAAGTTCGCCCAACACGAAGGCATCCAAGCCACTTGCGACCATCACCAGGTGCTCCCATGCCTCCTTTCCAGAGAATTCGACCGCCCCTTCCAGAGCGAGGCCTGACACGCGTTCCACGACCGTTCTGAGGTCTTCTGCACCGTCGGACATGCCGGCGTAGACCACGCGATTGCACGTGGACATCTCAAACACACCACGTCCATGGTTCGAGGCCAAGTCTTGGAGGAAACGCTCGCGTTCTTGCGTATTGAACGCCTCGGTGGTGAGGGATTGAATGGTTTTGAGGGTCGGTGCCGACATCCGCAAGGTCACGACCGACAATCGATCCAGCGGCGTGACTGCGGCATGAGACATGACCACGTCGGCGCTGTTGGTTTGGCCTCGTGGGAATGGCATGGCCTAACCCTAACCCTTGCCCCATGGTGACCCTCTTCAATTGTCTCATTCCGCCTGACCCAAGAGCGCACCCGGAGTGAACGCCCAGCTCACATCAACTTGAGCAGGAAAGCATCGAGCACCCGGGGCGTGTCATGGCCCAATCGGGACGGGGTCCTGACCACCATGCGTCAGCATCGCCGGGAAGGCGCTCGTAAGGCTGCGTCAAGCGCAATGCCAAAGCTTCCGCCTTGGTCCAATCGCCGCGCTCGGCGTCGTCGATGGCGAGCTGGAGCACCCAATTTCGGACGGTGAAGGTCGGAACCGTTCGTTGCATCGTCACCGTGTCGGGCGCCCCCGCTGTGCGTTCTTGCCATTGTCCAAACCAGGCGTTGATCGCCGCCAGGTCTGGCTCTGCGCCATAAATCAGGCCTGCCTCGTGCAGGGCTTCGGCCGTGGTCACGCCCTCGGCCATGTGCCGAAGCATCGGCACGTGATCGACCTCCGACGCGTGCATGATGAGTTGGAGGTCACGAACGAGCGTCTCGTCCTCTTCGGCCCACGCCGTGAGTCCAAGGCGTTCGACCCATGCCTGCTTGCGGGCGTTTCGGTAGGCCTCTCGGTAGGCGTCGAGCACCCCATGGAGTGGTTCAGGGTCGTCCATGGCGAACGCGACGGCTTCGAGCAAGCGGGCCACGTTCCAGCCCACCACGTCAGGTTGGGCAGCGAACCGGTAACGCCGGCCGGGCAAATCGGTGGTGTTGGGCGTCCATGTTGGATCGTGCGCCTCAAGCCATCCGAAGGGCCCGTAGTCGATGGTCAGGCCGTGGATGGACATGTTGTCGGTGTTCAT
>DUHU01000016.1 GCA_013330765.1 Candidatus Poseidoniaceae archaeon
TGTTGAAATCCCTCTCGAAGAAGTCCCGGCTGCACAGGAACGGATCATTGGCCTGTGCCTTTCTCGCGGAAAACCGGTCATCGTGGCCACGCAGATGCTCGAATCGATGGTCGACCATCCACGCCCAACACGGGCTGAGGTCAGCGATGTTGCCACGGCCATCCGCCAATTCACGAGCGCCGTGATGCTTTCGGGAGAAACGGCCACCGGTGCGTATCCGGTGGAGGCCGTCTCGACGATGGTTCGCATCGCAGAACGGGCGACATTGGCCATCGACGGCCTGCCGAGCCCTCCTGCGTTGGCGATGTTCCGAAGCACGCGGGCCATCACCGGAGCGGCGGTGAAGTTGGCGGCCGACGTTGATGCGGATCGGTTGATCGTGGCCACGCAACACGGCAGTGCGGCTCGTTTGATGGCCGCTCATCGTCCACGCCGTCCGATTTTGGCCATCACCAACCGGATACGCGCGCTCCGTCGGACCACCATCCTGCCCGGCGTTGGCGGTCACTTGGTCGAGGAACAGCCCCGTTCACGGGACACGGTCGGTGCGGCGGTGAAGGCGATGGTTGACGCGGGCCAAATGCAACCGGGTGAAAAGGTGGTTACCGTGACCGGTTCGCCCAACGCGATTCGTGGTCGGACGTCCACCATTCGGTTGGTGGGCGTCGACGACGATGGCCATCTCCGCATGCTGGAATGAGCGGATTATTCCGCCTGAGTTGTTTAAACATGCAAACCTACACCTTATACCTACTAGGATGAGAAAATATCCCATGGACGTCAGGCTTGGGAGCAAAAACCGCGGCGTGCGGCTGCACGCAACGGGTTTGGTGCTGCTCATGCTGCTGAGCTTGGCCTCGCCCCTGCTCATGCCCACTGCGTCCGCTCACGAAGACGCAGGTGGTACCGTTTGGCCCATGAGCGGGAGCGAAGACACTGGATGGGTGAAACTCGACGCCGTCTCCACTGATGGAATCCAACCCGCGAGCGCGGATTGGAACCTGACGTTCGCCCCCGGAGCCTCGCTTGACAACGTGTCCTTCCAGGTTCGTGTTTCAGGAGCGGACGGCATGGTCATCGATTCCCCACTGATGATTGCCGGTGGATCTGTTGGCTCCGCGCTCCTCGATTTGAGCAGCCAAGGATGGATGGGGCAGACCCTCGACCTCGACGGTGGCGACCCCTTCACTGGGCGAACATCGACCAGCGGGCTTTCGTCAAGTTGGACGCTCCCTGGTGGCGCCACGGTAACCGACCTTGTGATCCAAGCCCTTGCACCGGCCGATCCGACGGTTTCGCTCAAGCCGTTGGCTTTCGAACCCGCGGCAAGTGCAACCCACCCCGATGACGGGAGGCTTTGGCTCGCCGTCGATGACCGTGTGCTTGTCGTCGATGCAGCCATGTCCCCTCCCACCATTGATATCGTGGAAGTTCCAGACGTAGAGGCCATCATTGACCTCGAGGTGGACGTCGCCCACGGCCAATTGTTGGTCCTCGGCACCGATGCAATGCACGCCATCGACCTGGCAAACGGCGGATTGATTCCGCTGCCGGACAACCAGAGCACCGTTGGAAGCGACAAGCCGATCCTTCGGCTGGCTGTCAACGGGACAGGCGATGTCATCGCCGTCGGCGATGCTTGCCTCCATCATCGCTCCGTTGACGGAACATGGTCCGTGCTCAGCGGCTGCAACACCAACACCTTCCCGATGGCCACCAACGCCAACGTCGTGGAAATGCAGATCTTCAACGGTCTTGTTCACGTCAGCCTCGAGGATGAAGGCGTGCTCCGGTACGACCCGGCAACGAGCACGTCGACAATTTGGACCACGGCCAACGTGCTGCATTCAGACGTCATCACCTCCATGGTCGAAATGGGGAACCAGATCCTCTTCGGGTCAGAAGACGCAGGGATTGGCCGATACAATCCCTCCCTGAACCTCTGGCAAGCCACGTGGTCCAGCGCCAACTGGCTGGCGGACGACCAAATCAACGGGCTTGAGGTGGTAGGAAGCGAATTGTGGGTGCTTGCGGGCTCCTCCATCCAGCGCTACGACATCAACTCGGGCGTGTTCACGACCCACAACGGCCCGTCGGATTTGGCGGACGCAGGCCTTGGCGGCGATGTCCCTGTCATGATGGCTTGGCCCACCGGCGGTGCGCGTGCGCCCAGCGACCACACCCTCCTCATCGGCGACGGTACGGGCACCTTCCTTCGCATGGCGCCCGGTGCAACGCCGATGGTGCTAAACGACCTCGTCTTGGCCACAAGCCCACCGATTTCGGAAATGACGGCCGTGGCCGCCTTTGGCGACCAGGTGCACGTCGGCGGTGACGACCTCATCGCCGTTTACAACGCAACACAGCGCCGATGGACGGGTGCAACGACCATCGTCGGTGTCCCGACGTCCATGGTCGCCACGGCCACCGACGTGTGGGTGGGCACCGAAGAAGATGGCCTGTACCGCATCGATGCAGCCACCGGCAACGCCCAGCAGTACCAAGGGAGCGAAGCACGTTGGGACGCCATCGCTGGCTTGGCCGTGGACCAACGCGACGTGGTCATGACCCACGACGACGGAGGGGTCAGCGTGTGGAACTTGACCGACTTGGCCAACGGCAATCCGCCGTGGGAAAGCGGCGTGACCGAAGACGTCCCCGCAGACGCCACCGGAGAAGTGGCCGTGCACAACCGTACCGCCTATTTCGCAAGCGAGGACGGGCTGCTCCGCCTGGAACTGGACGGTGGCCCGGCGTGGTTGGCTTCATGGGGCAGCACCGGGATCGACCAGTCGTTCTACGCTCCAATCGTCGAATACCAAGGCGTGCTCCACTACGGCCTCTACGGGTACGGCGTGGTTCGAATCGACCTCGCCACCGGAGAAATCCTCTCTCCGCTGCTCGACGGAAACGGAAACGGTGCGAGCGGCGCCCTGCCGAGCGATGAGGTCTTCAGCATCATCGTCACCAACATCCGTGGCTCGGCAGAACTTGCCATCGGTACTCAATCCGGGGCCGTCTTGTGGGACGGGAACAGCGCCTACACCATCCCAGGCGGTCGGAATTGGGACGAGCGCCCCGGTCAGCACCTCGAATTCATGGATTTGGGTTCGTATCTGTACGCCGCCACCAACCTCGGCGTCTGCCGCTGGCAGCTCGATGCTGGTGGGGGTTTGGACATCGACGAATGCCTCACGGTGTACGACGGCATGCCGAATTGGGCGACCTATTCCATCGGACACAACAGCACCCACATCTTTGGCGGCACCCTAAGCGGCGTCGGTGTCATCGACCGGAGTTCCTTCTCCGTGGTCGACACGTGGGAGACCCAAAGCGCAGACAACGCCCCTGTGGCCATCGTCAGCGACATCGCCTACATCGGCCTTGACGGCATTGGCGTGGCCCGCTGGGACCTCGTCAACTCAGCGTGGCTGAACCTCTGGACCTCCAGCGGCGTCCTCGACACCAACGGCATCACGGGCTTGGTGGCGGGCACGCAAGCCAACACGCTCTGGGTTGGGGGCGACGACGGTTTCCAACTCATCGACGTCATCAACTCGACCGAATTGGTTGACATCGAGAAGTCCAGTGGACTCTACTATGACAACGGCGATCCGTACGACCTCATCATGATCGGCGACATGCTCCACTACAACCAACGCACGGCCTCCGACCGGATTTACCGCATCGACACCAGCGATTACTCCTCAGCGACCAACTACATTGACATCGGCGTCCACCTCAACGAGGGAAGCCTCGACGTCGCGGGGATGGGCCGCATGGGCGACGTCATCGTCGCGAGCGCCGTCTCCAGTCAGTGGTGGAACACCGAAGGAAGCGGCGGCATCGTCCGATGGAACGCCACCAGCAACAGTTGGCTGCCCGACATTCTCCCAGACACGTCCATTCAGGTGATGGAAGTCATGCAGGCCTCAAACGGCGACACGTGGATTCAGTATGGCGACGACGGTGTTGAGGTGCTCGACGCAAACGGCACCCAAGTGTTGGGCTGGTCCGCCAGTGAGACGCCTGACTTGCCCAACGGCCAAGGCGGCTATCCAATGGGTGGCGGCATGGTTGAATGGGGCGGAGACATCCTGTTCGCCTCCGAAGATGGCGTCGGTGCTTATGACCCGTCCGCGGGCACATGGTCGACGTATTGGTCGTCAACGAGCACCTCTGAAGTCTACGAACTTTGGACCGACGGAAACGTCCTCTTCATCGGCGCCACCAGCGGCCAAGGCTGGAACCCTGACGGCGTGGTGATCATGGAGGACGCAAACGGCACCCAAACCACGGTGCTCTCCTCACAGGCCGGCGACTTCTCAAACGCTTATCCGATCAGCATCGAGGCATGCGACGGCATGGTCTGGACGGCCTTCTTCCAATTGTCTGGTGGCGCTCAAGTCATCGGCGTAGACCCGAACGGGGTTGCGTCAGACGTGGTCATCGACGGTCAGGACTTCGGGACCAACGCTCGACCGGCTGCTTTGGCGTGCTCAGGGACAGAATTGCACGTTGGCTTCTGGTCGGTCAGCGCTGGCGTCATCGTATGGGACCTGGCGACCAATCAGGTGGTCGACCAACTCACCAGTGCGGACGGCATGAGCAACTCACCCGTCTACTACGACGCCATGGCGACGGTCGGGCCTGCAAGCGCTCCCTCAATCGCCGTCGGTTACGACACGAACAACGGTGAAGGTGGGTACGCCGTGTACGATGTCGCCAACCGCGCCCCCACCGTCCGAGAACAAGGCGCCCTCGTCACCACGGTGGACCGGGCCTCCAACGGGGCGGTTGTGTACGGCATCCCGGGCCTGAGTTCCGGCTACAGTCAAGTGGGCACGTGGTGGCCGCCCACCGGTGCATCCCTGATTGGAAGCCGAATCCAACTCAACTCAGGTGCCGTATCGGCTTTGGCCGGTTCGGGCACCACCCTCTACGCGGCCACGTACGACCCTGTCGCAGGGTTTGGAAGCTCCACCGGTGGCAGCGCGCTTTTGATTGGCGACGTAGCCAGCAACGGAACCCTGACGTGGACTGACGGCCATGTGATGCCCTCAGGCATGCGGGCAAGCTCGCTTGCCATTGGCAGCCAAGCCGTGCACGTTGCGACCGCCCCGAGAGGCGGTGGTAACGGCGGTGGGCAAGGCGTTGGTTTGCTGACCCTGGACGTGTCGAACGGCACGTGGTCCACGGCCAGCAACGGCCTTTCGAACGACCTCGACGGGTTGGCTTGGTACGGCAATGAACTCGTGACGGGGTTGGTCGGAGGCGGTAGTGGCGTCTCTGGCGTTCAAATCTACGATCCTCCGACGGATGCCTTTGTGGACGGAGGCGTGCTCGGCGGTCTGCCCTCGAACACCGTTCTCGGTCTTTCTCGTTCTTCGACTTCTGACGTGGTGCACATCGCCACCGACGGAGGCGTGGGCCGGTTTGATCGAAGCCTGGACGGCTGGGACACCCCGATCACGGTCATCAACGGACTGCCCTCCAATAACGTCGAGGACGTCGTCACGTGGTTCGACGCTTCAGGTGACGAGCACGTGCTCTTGGCCACGGACGGGGGCTTGTCGCTCTGGAACGCCTCCGCTGACCAGCTCACGATCACCTGGGACGATACCAACGGCTTGTTGGAAGCCTCCACATGGGGCCTCTTCCGAAACAGCACCGACGGCACGGTCCTGTTGGCCCACGACGGGCTTGGCTCGTCCCGTCCTGGTGCAACCGTCCTTGCTGCCGCTTCGTCGGCCGCAGGTGGATTCGTCGTTGACGACACCCACCGTTTCGACCAGCTCCCTTCCAACGACGTGACCGCCGTTGCATCGGATTGGTGGGGTCTCCACATCGCCACCGACAGCGGCACCATGACGCACTGGAACGCCCTCAACGAGGAGTTCGAAGAGGGCCTTGATCGGACACCGACCAACCAACCTGTCGAGCGAATCAGCAGCGACGGCACCACTGCAGTTCTCATGACGCAAAACGGGTTGGTCCTCGTCGAGGCCTCATCGGCGGGCCATGCTCTCCTCGCTTCTGAAACCGTGATTGGCGTTTCTGACGTTGGGCTCGATGGGACCGGCGCCATCTGGGCCACCACCTTTGACGACGGGCTTGCCGCATGGGGCCCCCCTCCGGGTTACCAACCTGTACCGAGCGCAGCAAGCCTCCGTGCAACCCCGCTCAACCTCGGAATCGGTACCGGCTTTGCGGACGTGACCGAATACCTGCATCCAGGAACCAGCATTGACCTGTTGGATTTGGTCGGGCTTCCCTCGTTGGCCCTGCCAAACGGAACCGCAGGGACGCTGACCCCCACGGCGCTCCCGTTGGTGTTCAGTTCCACCACGCAAGGTGCAGCTGTATGGGCCTCGACCGACCTGCTGCTGTGGAACGGAACCTTCGAGATGGCAGACGATGCGTTCGTTAACCGCTTGCAAGCCGCGGTCGACACCGGTCGCATGCTCAACGGCAACCTCACCGTCGAAGGGCAATTGTTCAGCCCCGTCAATGGCTCCATGGAAGTGCGCCTCATCTACGACTGGAGCCGGACGGAAACCCCCGTTGAATTGCTCGACCTCAGCGACCGCCCCGACGATGGTGGGAGTGCGCTGCGCGCATCATGGTCGCTGGTTCACGACGAAGATTTTGCTCGCTACCTCCTCTACCTCAAGCCCGGCGGATGGGCCGTACCTCCCACCGCTGCCGAACTTCAAACGTCCAACCTCCAACCTGACGCCGCCATCGCACTCCACAGCCGCCTCCAAGCGGACGTGTTCACCGCAGGCGGTGAACCGTTGATCGACGGCCAAGACTACAGTGCCGTGGTGGTCGTTGAATACGCTGACGGGCGCCTCGGTACACCTTCCATGCCGCTTGGACCTGCGAGCCCAAGCGACGAGGTTCCTCGGCCACCCAACAGCGGCGAAGCCATGCCTTCCACCCTGAGCAATGCGGCCGACGGTGACCTCGATGTTCGATGGGAGCGTTGCACGTCGCTGGACCATGCATCCACACGACTCTATGCATCCACCGTTGAGCGAACCGACGTTGTTGGCTTGACGCCTGTGCTCGATCTACCTAAGTCAGAGGGCAACGAAACCACCCTGACCCTGCAGCCAGGACGGGTGTACTGGATTGGATTAACGTGCGTGGACGAAGCTGGTCAGGAGAACCTCAGCGACGCCCTTATTCTTGGGCCAGTGGTCCCAACTGGAGGCCTCGATGACGGTCTTGCACCACCGCCCCTCAAGGACGTCGAGGCCACGGATGCCCCGAACGATGAAGGTGGGCGGATTTTGGTGACATGGACGCCGTCCATTGCGGTGGATTGTGCCTTCTACACCGTTTGGCTGCACGAGCTCGGTGACATTCAGAGCATCGACCAAGTGGGCCAAACCGACGGAGCTTACGCCACCCGCATCGCAGAAGCGGTGGCAGCCCTCAGGGATGGCACCCTCGCCTTCGAGGAAGCCGAAGTCGTGGCGGATTGTTCCGCCAACGAAACGGTGGTGGACGACATCGGCGGTCGTGCGTTGGTCGACGGCCGGACCTACCTCGTGGCCGTGACCGCACATGACGTGTGGCTCAACGTGGACCTCAGCCTTGGAGACGACACGATCATCGACGACGCCATCCCGTTCAGAAACGTCATCGACGAAGGTCTTGCTCCCGAACGGTTGTTGGAGATTGAAACCTTTGACCATCCCGAGGACGACGGCCGAGCCATCGACGTCGTCTTCGCTCCTTCTGCAGCCGACGACTTCGACCATTACCTCATCTGGACCTTCACGGAGGAGGTCACCAACGTAAGCGCGTGGTACCAAGACGGGGTGTTCATGGGCGAAGTGGCGGTGTTGCGCATTGATACGCAGCTCATTGACGCAGAAGGTTCGCCGTTTGAGATCACCATCAACGAGGCCCTGCATCGGTCGGACGACGGTACGTGGTCCGTTGTGCCCGTTGAGGACGGCATGACCGTTCATGCGGTGGTCACCGTGCACGACCTTCGAGGCAACGTTCACTTGGACGGTCTGACCTCCGACGACGCACTGGCGGTGGACAACCTCGCCGACCAAGAGGCCCCAGATCGCATCGAAGAACTGGTCGCCACCGACCGACCCGAAGACGACGGAAGCGCCGTCCTGCTCGAATTCCTCCCCTCCACGGCCAGCGACGTTGCAGCATACGAGGTCTACGTGCTGAGCGCTCCGTTCAACCGGGTCAGCGAAAGCGCCAACCCGGCCTTGGTGCTTGACCGCACGCCCTCCTTCCCCGTGGTCGTTGACCGCTATTCCGACGGCAGTGTGCTTCAGGCTGGAACGACCGCCTACCTTGCAGTGGTGGTGCGGGACGCCAGCGGAAACGCCCACCTTACGGACCTGACCACGGTGGCCATCGAACCTGTTGACGACGGCGTGGAAGACCCTGGCCTCTACCTTGACCCAATCCTTGGAATCACCGCAGCATGGCTCGATGAAGTCGACGTGCTTGTGGCATGGGAACACACGAACGATCCTTCCGTGAGGGCTTACCGCGTCTACTTCGCATCCGAATCTTTCCCGGACGTCGAAAGTGCGACCTTGGCAGGTGAAGTTACGGCATCAAACTCGTTCCGGATTTCGTCGACCTCCTTCCCCGAACTTGTGAACTCGACCGGTTGGTACATCGCCGTGACGCCCGTCGATGACACCTTCGAGCGGACGTCCGTTGAAACCGTGTTCCTCGTACCCCTGACGCAAAGTGCCAACACGGACGGCGGCGGGGACGAAGGGTTCGATTTCGCCACCTACTTGACGGGTCCCAACGCCATCATCGCGGGCCTGGTGCTCGTCACGTTCCTTCTCGCCTTGCTCGTGCTGCGACGTCGTAGCGGTCAAGGAAGCAAGACCTACACGTTGCAAGAAGCCACCTGGGGAATCCAAGAGGACGCTTTTGGACCCGTCCCTACCGCTCCCGCTGCTCCGCCGACCGCATCACCACCTGCAGCACCGGCGTCGGCCTTGGCCGCACCTCAAGCGCTCTCTGTGGACTTGTATGCTGCAGCCGAGCAACTCACTCCTGCACCCCCCCGCATGGAAGCCCCCGTGTCGCGGTCACCGTCCCCTTCAACCAACATCGATGGTTTGCTTGATGACTTGGGCCTTGAGAACCGAACACCCGCAAAGCAAGGCGGATTGGACACCTCGTTCCTCGACGATTTGCTCTGACCGGTGTGCTGAAGCACGACGGCATCCAGCGTGAGGCGAGCGCATGCCTGCCGGACCGCGTGAAGCCGTCTTTACCACCCTCTTGTTCCGGCCGGAGCGAGGCGTGGCGGACCTTCACCTCCACCTTGCTCGCTTGCAGGTCCACGCTCAGGCCTTGCGCCTGAACCCAGACATGGACACCGCCCTTGAGGCGGTCACCGAGGCCTGTCAAGGCCGTTTGACGGAGGGTTTGGTCCGCCTCACTTGGTCCAACGACGAATGGACATGCTCCGTCCGCGAACGGCTGTCCCTCACCGACGTGGACGCCATTACAGCTCCAGCCCCCAGGTGGGCGGGCAGGATCAACGGGACGAAGCACGGCGCTTGGTCGTGGGCGTCTGAAATGGCCGAAAAAGGTGAGGCCATGGGGGCCGATGCGGTCCTGATGGTGCATGACCACCGCATCGTCGATGAACGTCGGGCGACGCCTTTGTTGTTGGACGACGACGGCGTGGTATGGGCCGCTCCCGAAGAAGACGGGGGCGTGGCGAGCATCACGCTGAAGACCATGACCAACGCGCTGTCGGCTGCGGGCCTGCCCGTGCAGCGAGGGCACCTCAACGAACGGCGTGTTGCACGCGCGACCGCCATGGTGCTGGTCGGCACCGGACTTGGTGTGGCCTCTGTGGACACCGTCGACGGGGTGACCTTCGCCTCTCCGAGCCAACGTTTGGTCGACGTGTGCCGTGTTGCTTACGAGGCCCACATGGCCGATGAAGCCACGTGGACCAGCCTCGGAGGGGCCCGATGATGGACGTTATTTGCACGGTTGAGGGGTTGCGCAAGCACGGACAACTCGGCTCGACAGCGGAGGCCTTCGGTGCACCGGACGAAGTGCTCCTCATGTCCACAGGGCCGGCGAGCCACTTGGCCAAGCATTCGATGATCGCCAGACCACCACGTCGTCGGGCCGTAATTCGTCAGCCAAAGGGCACCCTTCCAGTGAAGATGACCAACAATCCGCTGGAGGGCGAACCCGTATGGAGAACGCCTGAGATGCTTCATGCCACGATGCAAACCTGGCGTGACGGCGAATGGCATGACGATGAACGGATTGAGGCCCCCGACCTCGAAGTGCTGCTGCGGACACTCGAGTCCGAGATGTTGGCACCAGAGCCGTTCGTCACTCAGGTGGAAGGGTGGCCGCAACGCTCCTTCCTCAGCGGTGCCTTCGCCTACGATTTGGTCCAGTGGACCCAGCCGATTACGATTCACCATCCTCCTGCTCCAGACGCCCTTTTGGCCGTTCTTTGGGCGGTGGATGGCGCCCTGCTCATCGACCATGCCACGGGGTTGGCCCACAGGCTCCACACCGAAGGAGATGCATGGGCAGAGCACGTCCACCCCGCAGAACCGCGGAGCACCGCACCTCCCTCAACGCATCACACCCCGACGGAGAGTTCCATGGACGACGCACGCCATGCTGAGGCGATCGAACAGGTCAGGCAGGCCATCGTCGAAGGACGCATGTACCAGGTGAACATTGGTCGGCGGTGGACGGCCCCGCTTCCAGACGACCCGTGGGAGGTCATGCGGCGCTTGCTTGTGGGAAATCCTGCCCCATTTTCTGCATGGACCTGGGCGCCCGATTTGGACCATCATTTGCTTTCAAGCTCGCCCGAATCCCTTCTTCGGATTCATGCCGGGAAAGCCATGGCATCGCCGATCAAAGGCACCTACCCTCGCGGCAGCGATGCCTTGGAAGAACAGGCCCTTCGCCGTGCGCTGGTTGAGGACGAGAAAGAAACGGCCGAACATCGGATGCTTGTGGACCTGATGCGAAACGACTTGGGCGCCATCAGCCGACCAGGCTCGGTCAGGATTGAGCGGTACGACGTGGAAGCGTACGCCACGGTCCAGCACCTTGTGTCCCACGTCGGTTCAACCCTCACCGTCGACCCACCTGCCGCCTTTGCGTCCGTGTTTCCGGGCGGCTCCATCACAGGATGTCCTCGAACCGTCGTGTGTGCCGCCATCGACGCCATGGAGCATGAACCCCGGCGGTTTTGGTGCGGATCCATCGGGTGGTGGGACCCTGACGGCCATCATGGTGCATGGAACATCCTGATTCGAACCATGCAAGTTCGCCACGAAGGCCAGCAGCGCATGGCGGACGTGCTCGCTGGCGGGGGCATCACCATTGGGAGCGTGGCCGAACGTGAAATCGAGGAAGCGGTCTGGAAGGCGGACGCATTGCTCAGCGCCGCCGGTTGGAGCTCGCCCCGTAGCAGCACGCGAGGCGTCTTGCGGATCACGCCGCTCAGCGTTCCTCACGGCACGCCCCTCGGAGGACGCTTGGGGCGACGGCGTGAGCGGCCCCATGGCACCGTGGTGCTGGTGGACAACCTCGATTCGTTCACGCACAACATCGCCCATGCCATCATGCAACTCGGCCACGATGTGCACGTGCTGCAGGGGCGTGGCCCAAAGGGACCTACAGACGTGGAAGAAAGCGTGAGCAGGTTGCTGAGTGCCGCACCAAGCCACGTGTTGTTGGGACCTGGACCTGGTCGTCCGGAGGAAGCCAAGTTTTCCATGCGGTTGGCCCAAATGGCCCTTCAAAGCCACACCCCGCCCCTTCTCGGCATTTGCCTCGGACACCAGGCCCTCGGCCTTGCCGCAGGTGGCCGCATCGTTCACGACCCGCATGGACCCGTCCATGGACGTCCCGTTCACGTTGTTCATGACGGCACCGGCCTGTTCCGCGATGTGTCGGGTCGCACCACGCGGATGGTGCGTTACAACTCCTTGGTGGTGGAGGGCACGGTGGCCAGCGGTCTACAGGTAAACGCACGCTCAGGACACGTCACCATGGGCTTCCGTTCCACGGACGGTCGCGTCCATGGACTGCAAGGCCACCCCGAATCCATCGGCAGCGAAGATGGTGACCGGCTGCTGCGGACTTTCCTCGACGCAGCGCATGGTTGAAAGCACGGGAGTCGGTCGCAAGAACCGAGGGAGACCATGCCACTCTGCCGATCCTGCAACGGGACCTTCGCGCGGGAGTATTTCATCCATGGAAATGGACCACGAACGCAAATCTGCGTGCGTTGTGCTCTCGACCAAGGCCTCGTGACAAAAGAAGAGGTCCCGACCTTTTTCGATGAGGGGCTCATCGCTTCCCGCCTTTCAGTGGTGTCCCGTCGATGGGGGCCTGCAATCACCCTCATCATGGGCTGGACCTTTTGGTCGACCTTCTTGACCGGAGTGAGGCCTTGGGGGACCTACGTGCTGGTCTTGCTCGGCATCGGTACGTTGCTCCTGCCCGCTCAGATCCTGCTTTTCCGTGCGAAGTACACCAGCGACATGTCGCGGTTAACGCCGTCCCACGAACGGCCCAAAGGCCACTGAATCACGTCTTTGCGTGAATCTTCAGGACGTCTCCGTCCTCGACTTGGTGATCTGCACCTACCACGCGACGCGTTCGTCCATCCACGGCGCGAATGAAGCCTGCTTCGAGGTCCGTATGGACGCGTCCCGCAACGGACTTTGCGGTGATGCCAGCGGGCACCACCAGTGCATCGGGAAGCACCCGCCCCTCACCGTCCACCCAACGGCCCTCGTCTTGGACGGGATAGACCACGATTCGGTCGAGCGTATCGAACACCACAGCGTCAAGCAATGCTTCGATGCCGGTCCCTCCTGCGCTCGTCAACGCTCCACGCATACGTTCCAAGGCCGCGCGTTGCGCATCGGAGAGCGAGGCATCTTCGGAGACGTCGAAATCGACGTCGCCGGTTCTGTAGGTGATCAAGCCAGCTGCATCCGCGCGCCGCAGCGCCAATTCCATGTCGGCCAAGCAGGGCGTCGCTTCGACATCAAGCGAAAGGTGCTCCATGACGCCTGCGGGGGCGAGGTCCAATTTGTTGACCGCCACATGCAATGGAAACAGGCCACGACGAAGGGCCTTGGCAAGGGCGCTCATCTCCACGTCGCCCCAGGTCCACGGTTGCCCGAGGTCATGGCTGCCTTCACGCAGCGTGTCAAGGGCAGCACCAATGAGGGCGTTCGTCGCTCCAAGCCCACTGAGCCGTTCCACGAGGAACCCCTGGAGGCCGCGTTCTCCTTCGGCTTGAACACGGCGTACGCCTCGGGACCAACCGTCGGCCAGGACGCCCGCAATCCATTGTTCGAGTTCGGTGGTGAGGAAGGTGACCTCGTGAGAAATGGAAGCTGCAGCAGCAGCAGCATCGGTGGCCGGCGCGATGGGGTTGCCCTCC
>DUHU01000136.1:0-4982 GCA_013330765.1 Candidatus Poseidoniaceae archaeon
TGGACTGGATGGAAGAGAGTTCATTGAGAGCAGGATCGATGGCGTTGTATTCCTCCCAGTTGGTCATGCCGTCAGCATCCGCGTCAAGGAAACGGTCGGTCCGGTCGATGGGATTCAGCGTCCAGCGGTCCTCCAAGACATCCCAACGCGCGAAGTGAATTTCCCAGCCGTCGGGCATGCCGTCGTCGTCGCTGTCCGTGTCGAGGGGGTCGGTGGAACCGACCGCCGTGGGCACCGCGGAAGCCAGGGTGGCCAGGTCGGCGTCATCGATGAAGCCGTGAGCAGGTTCGTCCCCTAGCAGCATGCCTTGAAGCAGCGAAAGGTCGAGTCCTTCCGGCACCGTGTACGGTCCGAAGGTCACGGCACCGTCGACGATATCGAGGTCTTTCAGATGGAATTCGAGCCAGTTGACGTAAGCCTCTCCTGCGGTCAGGTTTCCGTCGAGGTTGACGTCAAATCCGTCGCCGTCCGGATTTTCCAGTCCGTCGCTCGCGTTGAGTGGGTTGACGCCCACCCGAGTCGCGTCATAGGTGCACAGCCCGCCCGCTTCCCAGCCGTCGGTCATGGTGTCCCCGTCGGAATCTGCGTTGTTTGGGTCGGCTTCGACCCAGAGCTGCGCGGCTTCAGGGGATTCACCGTGGGTGTCCACAAGTTCGCCGCCAACGGCCAAACCGCGCATGACCCCCCACTGGTATTCGCAAATGTTGGCCAACCCATCACGGTCCGCGTCCCAAAGGGCGTCGTCGGGTCGCATTGGGTCGAGGGTCCAGTTGTTGCCTCCGTCGAAGGTGGTGCCGACCCAACGCCTGTGTTTGATTTCCCATCCGTCCGGCATCCCGTCCCCGTCGGAGTCTGGATTCGTCGGATCCGTGGACGCGTCGGTGGGGGCGTTGTCGACGTAGGTGAGGTTGGCAGCGGCACCCACGTCGCTGTCGCACTGGTAGTTCATTTGGAAGTCATAATGGCACCAGAGCGTGGTGGTGGAGAGGTGGAAAGCGTGAACCTCCGCACCGTCCGATGCGCCGTCCATGTCCGTGTCAGGGTTGGAAGGGTCGGTGCTGTCGTAGCCCTCGGTGGTGATCGCGATGTAGCGGTATTCGTCGAGGTTGCTCCAAAGGCGGTCGTCGGCAAATCCATCCAGGTCCTTGTCCAGACCGTCACCGTCTGGATCGAGGAATGCGTCCCATGGATCGGTGGGGTCCAATCCGTGAATCAGCTCCCAGCCGTCGGTCATCCCGTCAAAGTCCGAATCGTTGCTGACCGGAGACATGAGGGCTTGGTTGGCGAAACGCCCCGGTGCAGCACCGCCGAGGATTCGCAGGGCACCGTCCACTTCGACGGTGGCCAGCGTGACCAATTCACCCGGAAGAAGGGCTTGCTCACGGTTGCCATAGGTGGCATCTCGGCCACCGTCAACGACCCACAGGCCCCATGCACTCCCAACCAAGATGGCGTCGTCGAGGACGTGGATGCTGTGAACGTCGTCGGCTCCGACAATGGAACGGCCGTCTTTCCCGGGATGCACGAGGTCGCCACCGTGGGAAACGGTCAGGGTCCGAAGGTCGAGCCTGTGGAGACCCGAGGGCATGGCCATCCAAAGCGTGTCCAGTTGGTCTGGACCGGCGCCGTCGAGCACGAGGTCACGAACCGCAGCCGGCTCGTCTCCAACGTTGGCTCCAATGGGACGAAGGGGGTCGAGGTTTCGTTCGATGACCGTCGATTCAAACGCGAAATGGAAGAGCCACGTGCCGTTCAGGTTGGCGTCACGGGCAGACGCCGTCTCGAACACCACAAGCCCGCGGTCTGTACCGACGAAGAGCGTCGGCACCCCGTCCACGCCGGGTGCATGAGCGAGGGAGGTGACCGTGGCGTTGGTGCTGGAAAGGGAGGCTTCGAGACCTGGGCTGAGATCACCGAGCACCTCACCGTTTGGCTGCAGGTCAGAGCCAAGGGTCCAGACGCCACCCTCGCCGTTGGAGCCGAGAGCAAGGACGTGAAGACTTGAACCGTCGAGGTCCAACATGACCGCCTTTTCCAGCGCGGGTCCGTCGAGATGGCTCCATGTTTCCATCGGCGCCAAACCACCGTCCTCGAGAAGGGAGATGATCTGAAGCCCGTCGTTGGACGTCACGGCGAAGCCCGCAAGTGTCCCGTCGACGTTGAGGGGCAGCATGTCCGTAAGGCGCGTGGCATGAGGCCACCACGTGTCCGTGCTTGTGTCCTCGTCCACGGACCAATGGGTGATGCCGTGCCGCATGAGCACGTAGACGTCTTGTCCGTTCACGTGCAAGTCGCGTACGTCATGGTGCAGCGTTGCCACGTTGGCAGTGGGCGAAGCCAGACGAACGGGCACCTCCACCCACGCGTCGTCCTCTCCAAACGCCACGTGCTTCAAGCCGGATCGGACCACGTTGCCGTCGTCGTTGTACACGAGGTATTCCTCGTACGAGGAAAGGGCTTCACCGAGTGAGACGCCGGTCTGTGTGGTCACCGGATCTCCGGTGACAAATCCGTCCCTGTCTTCGTCCCAACCGTCACTGTCGACGTCCATGAGGGCGTTTGAACGGTTGAGCGGGTCAAGGCCGAAATGCACTTCCCAGCCGTCGGGAAGGCCGTCACCAAAGGACGGGAACGTGCGTCCGAGGCTGACTCCGTTCCAAGCCCGATGGTCGCTGTCCCCGTTCAGGGGGTTCGTTCCAAGCCAAAGATCGTCATCAAACGTGGCGGTGCTGTTGGTGGTGCAGGCCGCAAGAAGGTTGGCAAAGGTCATGTTGGCTGCCGTGGAAATGTACGGCCAATTGTCGAAAGGACCGCCGTCCGGAAGGCTGGCTGAACACCAAAGCCCGTCCAATTCGTCGACGTGGAAGGGCGGCATGCCATGCCGGTATTCCTCCGCCGACGTGTACCGCTCGTTCTCGTCGATGATGCCGTTGCGATCGACATCGAAGCCGTCCTCATCGGGATCTTCATCGCCTTCGCTGGCGTTGAGTGGGTCGAACTTCGGGCAACGGAACACCAAGTCCACAGCGTTGAAACCGCCCGTTTGCAAGCACAGCCATGCCTCAAAACCGTCGGGCAAACCGTCACCGTCCGTGTCGGAAACACGTGGGTCGAGGTACATGCGCTCACCGTCCTCATCGAGCAAACCGGTGAGGCCACGCGGGAAACCTGGTTGCGTGCAATTGGCAGGATAGGGCCAACAGTATTCCTCCGTGGCGTTGAGGCCGTCGCGGTCGAGGTCGTACTTCGCGTCCCGTGCGTCGTCACGGTCCAACCCGGGAATGACGATATTCCGGCCGTCCGCTGTGGTTTGGTTCACCCAATCTTCGAAGAGGTTCTCGTGAACGTCCGGAATGAAATCCCCATCGCTGTCGGTCACCGGTGGCGCTTCGCCGGTGGCTTCGTTTGGGTTGTTGGAAGCAACAGGAGACAACGCAGGGAACTGCGACATGAACAGAAGACCTGCCACCACGGCCAAGGTGATGAGCAAGGTGCTCTGACTTCGACGCACGGTGAACACTCCGTCGAGCATGCTCGACGCTTTGTTGCCCTCTGCGACGCTTAAGAGGGTGGTGGAGCGGTGTTCCGACGACGTTGCGACCGCGAGGTTCATTGACGCCCGCCGACGGCCAAACCAAGGCATGAGCCTGCGCATCACCCACCTTGGTTCGGGAAGCAAGGGCAACGCCACCTTGCTTGAAACCGAGCACGTGCGTGTTCTTGTGGACCAAGGTTTCAGTGGCGCCTCCCTTGAGCGCCGGCTGAAGCTCCTCAATCTGCGGCCTGAAGACGTGGACGCCATCCTCGTCACCCACCACCATGGCGACCATGGAGGTGGAGCCCTCATCGCTCAACGCCGTTGGGGGTTGTGCGTCCATGCAAACGCCCGGACCGCGGATGAGTTGAGCCTCATCAAGGAGCTTTGGAAGCCCTTCGTCTCCCTCGAAGCCATCCAACTCGGGCCCGATTTGGCAGTCCTCCCGGTCCCAGTACCGCACAGTGGCGCCGACAATGTCGCGTTCATCGCCAGCCACCAAGGCCAGCGTGCTGCCTTCATCACCGACCTTGGGTCATGGACGGACGAACTGGTGCGTTACGTCCGCGGTTGTGAGCACATTTCAATCGAAGCGAACTACGACGACCGTTTGCTGAAAGGAGGCCCTTACCCACGGTCCCTGAAGGACCGGATCAGCGGCCGTGGAGGGCACCTGTCCAACGACCAAACAGGAGCCTTCCTGGCCGAGGTCGTGACCGACGCGACCGATTCCATCACGCTGACGCACTTGTCGGACATGAACAACCGGCCACATCTGGCCGAATCCACGGTCCTGTACTACCTTGACGATCGCTTCCAAGGCGACATCCGACTTTCATTGCAAGACGGACCTGAATTTACCACCTTCATGGGCGATGCGGTCGAGGTGGAGAAGGGCTCCGAAGGCCATGCCACGCCCAGCCTCCAACGTGAAGGCTCATAGACGGATGCAGCGGTCCTCACTCCATGGACGGCCGCAGGCAACGCGCGGACCGTCCGTTCCGGGACGAGCAAGCGGTCAGCGAAGTGCTTGGCGTGATCATGCTCCTCGCCATGGTGATGACCATCATGGCGGGCGTTATCGCCTTCCTCCAACCCTACCTGACGGACTTCGAAGACAACGTGAATTGGAAGAGTGCGAATGGCATTGCCGACCGTCTCGACGATCGTTTGGCCGTCGCAGGGTCTTCCCCGGAGGACGTGGGGGTGCGGACGACGTTCGCCATGCAATCCACTGAAATTCAGCCGCTGGACTTCATTGAAACATGGAAAATCGAAGCCGACCTGTCCCCCAACGACGCCGTTGTCGTTGAACGCGTGGACGAATCTTCGTTCACCGTGACCATGCAAAACGGTACCGCCAGGTCAGCCAGCATCACCACTCCACTGGGAACGGAATCCCATGTGATAGGCTTGGCCAACGCGACCGAGCCGATCGAACACGACG